>CAZMWS010000007.1:0-19112 GCA_964570085.1 uncultured Lentisphaeraceae bacterium
GCTAGGCACGCGCCGCGGAGCGGCCAAAAAGCCGGTACCGTACCGCCGGTAGGCGGAAGAGCATAGGCGGGGGTCCGGGGGGCGCAAGCCCCTCCGTCCTTTGGAGATCTTCCTGTGAAACGCTTGCTTGGAAATAGCGCTCCGGCGCTAGGCACGCGCCGCGGAGCGGCCAAAAAGCCGGTACCGTACCGCCGGTAGGCGAAATGAAATTAAGCAGGGGTCCGGGGGCGACAGCCATCCGTCCTTTGGAGATCTTCCTGCGAAACTGCGCCTAGGAAAGAACATTCCGCCCCAAAAGACGCGCCGCGAAGCGGCCAAAGGACCGACTACCCTGCCGTCACTGCTAATTGCGAGCAATACTACGCCCGCAAAAGACATCTTTTCCCTTACAGGGGGAAGCAAGCGCACTATTTTTTCGCCTGCCTATCCGCAGACACTTCATTTCGAGATATATGAGCTTCCCTTCTGAATGCCCAAACTATGGCACACAGCCCACCGGCACCCAATATGCCGCCACCTAAGCCTTCTCCTTTCACAAAACCAAAGACCACCACGGCTAAAACAAGGCAGACAGCTAAAAAAGCGAGCAAAGAACAAAGGCGAATATTTGCGACATTCGCCTCAATCAATCGTCTCTCCGAATCCACGGCATCCGCATCGATTGCAATTTCCTTTTCATGTGCAGAAATGCGTGCCTATTGTTCCTTCTCCGCCATAGCGAGGATGCGTTCCGGTGCATCGGGAACCACTTCCTTCAATTTCTGAAGTTCTCCCGCTGACGGCAACGGACTATTCCAAGTAACCGACGCATGATGCGCCACAAAGATCTCCGGACCATTGTCCGACTTTGAAGGCATGACCGATTTATTTTCCATGCTTCACTGTCTCAAATGCGTTCCGAATATCGTGGAATACGGCAAGGAAGTCGCCTTGGATCCTTTCATGGTCATCCTGTGCAGAAAGTTTTTCTCTCTCCGCCAGCACACGCTCCCGCCTCGCCTTCATGCGCTCATAGATAGAGACAAGCCCAAAAAGCATCGGCACCCCTACTTGAATGCCTTCATGATTTTCTTTCTCTTCTCATTGCTCCCTCCTACTTATCTTCTACTTTCACGTCAACTAGCGAGAATATAACCTTTTGCGCTATTCCCGCCTGAATCTTACAAAAACACCCCTGCCACAGCGCCCGCCATCTTGAAGCAAATGCAATAGCAAGCCCCCGTCACCCCCCCCAAAAAAGACCTTTTCCCAAAAGCTATTTCGGGGATGTAGTTCAGTGGGGTATTTTCCGGCGGCGGTGTTTGCGGAACAACCGGAGGAGCCAGACGCGCTGCCGTTTGCTGGTGATCAGGAGTGCGACGACCAAGAGGAGTGCGGGGACGACGAGAATCGTGTGTGTGCCCAGTCCACCGAGGGCGATCGCGCCCACAAATGCGCCCAGGAGAAAGACTGCGATTACGGCGTAGTAGTGGAGCGCCTTCCGGAGTTCGCTGGACTCGTGTTCCCGGAGTCCATGAAAGAGCGCCTCGCTGCCGCTGCGGAGATTTCCGGTGCACATGGTGGAAGCGAAGGGGAGTCCGCGGACTCTCCGGAAAGTCTGGACCTGCATTGCACAAAGGAAGGAGATGGCGGTATTTGCCACGAAATCCAGAGTGCCGTAGGGAACGAATGACACGGCGGTGATTAAGGCGATCTCGCAGAGCAGTACCGCCTGGTGCCAATAGTTCCGGACGTTTCCGGGGAGTCGGTCATGGATTAGACACGCCGCCAGAACGCCGGAGGCGTATGCCGCAATGGCCAGCAGATACTTTCCGCAGGACGACCACTCGCCGCCAGAGAGATTCAGTCCCAACAACACGATATTTCCCGTGACGGCATTGGCGAAGACGTGTCCGCGGTAGAGGTAGGAATAGACATCCAGGAAGCCCCCCGCCACACTCAAAAGCAGCGCGGCAGTCAGCTCCTCCGCCTTCTGGGATTGATCATTGAGAATCATATGAAAAAAAAGGAAGGAGGAAAGAAGAATCAGCCACAAAAAAAGGCGTCCCGTATTGCGAGCCGGGGCGCCTTTTTTAGAGAAGTGGTGGTCGGAGCAGGGGGATTCGAACCCTCGACCTATTGGTCCCAAATCCCCGCAAAAAACGGGGATTTTACCTAGGAATTATCTAGGAGACCGCGCTGCGCATTTTGGAAGTTGTTCCCTAGGTGAGAGAACATGTTGTGTGGGGAAAAGTCCCCACATTTTTCCCCACGTTTTTACCGTTCCTTCAGGGGTGCCCAGTCGGGGAGGCTCGCGATGTAGTGAGCGACGGAATCCACCGAGATCAAGCAACGTCCACCAGTGGCGGCTTTCCCAATTTTCTTTCCTTTCAGGGCGCCCTGGCGCATCAGGCGAAAGATTGTGGTCTTTGTGAGGGAAAGCTGTTCGGCAGCTTCTCGCACGGAGATAAACCGAGTCGGGCGTTCGCTGTCTTCGAGGGTCTTGACCGCGGTGAGGAGTTGCTGGAGGCTGGTGTCGTATGGTAACAGAAGAGAATCTACTGCCATTTCGATAGCCTTCGGGATTTCTTTCATGGTTTTGCTCCTTTTTTTTGAGGGGGTGGATGTTTCGGAATTCGGTCAGAGTTTGCGTTTTCTGTAATCGCGGAGTTTCTTGCGGGCTTTTTCGGGGTTTAGCCAGTATTTGCGCTTGTTCTTCTCGAGGATCTTCTCGCGGTTCTTAACGCTCCTCCACACCACCGCCCCAGCGGCAAGCGACCAGATCGCTTTCCTTCCGCGGGACGGGGAGCCCGTTAGCCTTTATGCCCGCATCGGGCAGAAGACCTTCCGCTCCTATGATGGCGATGTCGTTGTCTATGTCGCCGCGCGGCGTTTCCTGGTAGAGCTGGACGACTTGGGAGGGCGCTTCCCCACCAACGGAGACCGCATCTCCTGGAAGGGCGCATACTACCGCCTCGGAAACCCCGATGGCGGCCCCCCGTGGCGCTGGCATGGCAATGACCGCAAGACCATCGCAGTCTATGCCACCGAGATCGTCCAGTCAACGGCGAAGGAGGAGTAAATGGCCACTACCACACCCGCATTGCGTGCCGCGAATGCCTTCGCCGCCGCCCTGGAGGAATCTGGCGCTTCTGCCATCCCCGTCCGCGTCGCTCTCGTTCCGCGCGTCTGTGAGGCGCAGGGCGAACTGGATGCCGCCGTTTATGTGGTCCCCACCTCCCAACGAAGCGAGCGATTCTCTCGAGGCGCTTGGCAGCGCGATGTTACCATCGCCGTCATTCTTCTGGCGCCCGCCGCCTCCGAAGAGGCCGCCCAAGAACTCCTGGACGACTTCCAGAAGCTCCTGGATGCCGTCATGGATGTCGGTTGCTCTTCTGGCGTCAAGTTCGTTTCTGCCTCCCAGGAGGAACTCTTCGACGCATCCCTTTTGGCGGATCAGGCAACCCTTCGCAGTCAAGCCGACATTAGCTGCATATTGCTGGATAAGATTTCATGAAGGTTAAGGCTTACACATCTTCGGCTGATAGGATGCTGGCGCGTTTGAAGCGCGTCGCAGAGGCCAAGATGCAGTCTGCACCCGTTCAGGCGGCCAAATACCTCCATAAGTCCGTTCGGCATTCCATCCGAATTAGCACACGGCCCGCGAAACCCGGTCGCCCCGTCCATACCAGAAAGCGCGCGGTCCTGAAGAACGCCATCTCCTCCCGCGTTCTCAAGGTCTCCCAGGGCTCCCAGGTGGAGGTCGGTCTTTCGGCTGCTATGGGGAGCAAGGCTTCCCTGGTCAACATCGCAGGACTTCACGAGCACGGCGGTTCCGTTCCGCGCTCCATGCCGAATCTAAAAGTCGGCTCTCTTGTTCCGATCCGGAAAGATCCGTCCGCCGGAAAGCCCCCCGCGCGCTTTCATGAAATGGGCTCCGGGTATGTCTTCGCACGTGCCAAGACCCCGCAACAGGTCCAGCGCGGTATCTCTCTCATGCGCCAGGCAATGCCATCCGGAAACGCAAATTACCCCGCGCGACCATACTTGGCGCCCGCCCTGGCAAAGGCCATGAAGGCACCCGGTTTTCTTCGCATTTTTTCCATCAAATAGTCCCTCATACTTCACCCTACAACTACAGGATACACCATGGAACTGAAACTCGGTTACGAATGCAAGCTCTATGTCAGCGCCACCGCCTCCACTGCTCCTAGCGCCGGCTCCTCCGAGATGGCTAATATCAAGGACGTGACGGTGACCCTCAACCGCACCGCCGTCGACGCCACCACCCGCGCCGCAGGCGCCTTCAAGACCTATGTCCCCGGACAGATCGACAGCGAGATCTCGTTCAAGATGCTGGCAGATGGCGACTCCTCCAGCAACACCCTCTGCACTGCGATCCGTAATGCCTGGATCAATGGCAGCGCCCTGGCGATGAAGATCGAACTGGGCGACGGATACTTCTTCATGGCTGACTTCATCGTCACCGACATGTCCAATGGCCAGTCCCTGGAGGACGTCGTCTCTTACGACATCAAGGTGAAGCCCACCCTGAAGGATTCTTCCTTCAAGCCTACCTTCGGACAGGAATCTGAATCCTAGTCTGATAGCGTGAGATCATAGCGGCGCGGGGAAATCCCCGCGCCGCTTTTCTAAACCCCATAAAGAGGAGATACTTCGCAAATGTCGTCGTTTAAGGATACCGAAGGCCGGATCTGGACTCTCCGCCTTACTGTCGCTTCCATTCGCAGAATCAAGGACATCGCGGGCGTGGACGTCGGCGATTTTTCTGTATTCCGGGAGGATGGTCCCTTTGCAGATCTTGCGAATGACTCCTGTAAATTCGTAGAAATCCTCTATGCGGCGCTTAAGCCCGAAGCAGAGCGTCTTGGTGTCTCCTTGGATGATTTCATGGGTGCCTTTGTTGCCGACACAGTTGCGACGGCTTCCGAGGCATTTTTAGAGGCCCTTGCGGATTTTTTCCAAGGAGGCCGGGGCTTGCTGATTCGCCGAGCTCTGGAGACCTCAAGAAAGGCGAAAAGGGAAGCGGAAACGGCGATGCAGAAGTTAGCGGAGGAGGATCTTCCGTTTCCTTCTGGGATTTAATCGACGAATTGGCTGCCGTAATTGGGTGCGATCCTTCGCCGTTTTCTTTGCGAAGTCTGGTTACTATGGCGCACCAGCGCCAGATGCTGGAATGGGATAGGACGGCGGCGCTTCTTTGTGTTGCTTACAATCTAACTCGTGATCCACACCATTCGCGCGCTATGTCCACTGTGGATTTTAACCCATACCGAAGAAATACCGATGTTGGCATGGCTACAATTTCCACGCCGTCGGAAGCGGCTAGTTTCTTTAAGTCTTTTGCTTCTGCTATAAATCTTTAGTTTGTTTGCAAACTAAAAGTCACCAGTGAACCATTGGACCACATGGATGTCCACTCCAGACCTTTTCAAGGTGTTGTTTATACTTCCCGGCGTCGTTTAACTCCATAAACAAATATGGACGCTTCCAAAATTCACTCCACCCGATTTTGTAAGCAGTTCCGTACTCATTTAGGATTTTCATGGATTCATCAGTGAAGTCGATGTCTTGTGCTAATTCCTGAATTGTTCCTGGATAACCTTCGAATGCTTCAGGGGTATCTGCACAATAGTATTTTTTGTTTTTTACTCTGTCAAAAACAGTGAATTTTGTTCCATCGTATTTATAGACGTCAACTAGGTACCTTTTCATTTGTAAATCCTCCATTTTTTTACTTTTTATGAATAAACCTACGGCAAGTGATAGATATGCGGCTTATTCGCTTCTGAAGGTCATTGTTGATACGGACGGGGCCATTAAAAGTATAAAACAAACGGAAAGCGCCATAAAAGCATTCTCCAAGACAATGACGGAGTTTGGGACGCCTATCCAGGAATTCGGTGAGGCGGTTTTTGCACCATTTAAGAAAGGTGTAACTGTGTTTGCTGCATTTGACGACACTATGCGTCGTGTCGGAGCCGTAACGGGTGCAGCCAGTGGACCGTTATCTGAGTTAAATGACCTTGCTCGGCAATTAGGCGCCGCCACTGCATTTACCGCTGCGCAGGTCGCAGGCGGCATGGCGTCATTAGGTATGATGGGCTTTTCTGCGGATGAAATCAAGGCCGCAACTGCTGACATTATGAATCTTAGTCAAGCTACAGGAACGGATCTTTCTGTGGCAGCGGAAATAGCCGCGAACAACCTTCGTGTATTCGGACTTGGGGCACAGGACATTGGAAAGGTTGCTGATTACCTTGCCGCCACGGCGAATGGTTCGTCACAGAATTTAACCGATCTTGGGGAAGCGTTAAAACTTGCGGGTCCCGCTGCTATGTCTGCTGGGCAAACCGTCCGCCAAACTTCTGCCGCCCTTGGCGTCTTGGCTAACATGGGCATTCGCGGAAGTGTTGCTGGTTCTGCGTTGGCGAGGAGTTATCGCCAGATCGCAGATCCGAAGGTACGTGAGTATTTAACCGGGCTTGGGGTTACTGTTACGGATTCTAATGGGAATCTCCGTAATATGGCAGTCGTTTTTGCGGAGGTCGGAAAGGCTATCGCCGGTCTTGGTTCTGCTGATCAGATGTCCGCGCTAGAGAAGATTTTTGGTTCTCGGGGTATCCTTGCCGGTCAGACACTCAGTATTGACCCGGCTGGATTGAATGAGTTCCTTGTAAAACTTGATTCAAGTGCTGGTTATTGTCAGAAGGCAGCCACCCAGATGGAGGATGGTCTTGGTGGAGCCTTCAGGAATGTGGAGTCTGCCATTGAGGCAGTTCAGATTGCGCTAGGAGAGGCATTCTCCGCGGATTATTTCGTTGCGTTAGTTAATGTCTTTGCGTTCGTTACTAGAGGCGTCGCGGGAGTAGTTGACGCTCTTGGTCCAATTGTTCCTGTTGTGGCGGCGGCTGCAGGAAGTTTTGTTGTCTTGGGTGCCGCGATGAAGACTTTTGGCGCTGTTGGAGGAATATATACCCTCTTTTTGAAAGATCTTCCAGAGGCATTGCGCGCGATAACGGCCGCCACTATCCCAAAAACAGTCGCAACTGCTGCAGATACCGTTGCGACGACGGCTAATGCGACTGCCACTGCCGCCACTGCGGCTGCCACCGCTGGGGAAACGGCGTCCCGTGGAGCGAATACATCTGCAACAGAAGCAGAGACGGCTGCTGTTGTTGCAAATACCGCTGCAAAAGGTGCGAATGCGGCGGCATCAACTGGCGCTGGCGCGGCGGCGGGGGCTGCTCAGGGAAAAATCACTGGCGTTTTTGGTTTTCTAAAGTATGCCATTGGCTTCATTGCGATAAAGTTGAAGGCGCTTTTAGGGTGGTTTGCCTCGTCAGTTTTTGCGATTCCTGCGGCGCTTGTGCTTGTTGGGTATGGCATTCAGCGTGCACTTCGATTTGGTGGAGAACATGCTGCAAAGGAGAGCGCGCAGCATGTGGAGGAGATGCTGACGAATAGTGAGAACCGTATTCGAGAATTTGAAGCGCGGCACCAAGATGGCAAGATCTCTTCCGGGCGCCTATACGGTGAATACAGAAACGAAAATGCAGAGCTCATCCAGGAGCTTCAGAAGATCTCGGAAGCGCGTGCTGCGCTTGGAGGTGAGGAGGGATTTCTCGGGTGGTTCAAGGGTGGCAACAAGGCTGCTGTTGAAAAGTATGCAGAGCAGGAAGAAAGCCTTCGAAAGCGGATTCAGGCAAATCTAGCTGAAATGGAGAAATTGCGGAAGGAGACTGTTAATAACCAATCGCGTGCGCTATCGGCTATGGCGGAGGCGGAGGATGCTTATTTCGCCAAGAATAAGTCCAATCTCCAGAATGAGCTGGAGGAGAACGACCGAAAGATAGAGCAACTTAATGATATGTATGATGCGCAGCTCCGTTTGGCGCGTGCTAGACGAGACTGGGCGACGGTGGATGAGATGCAGGATCGCCAATATCGGCTTTCCGAAGAGGCAGAGAAACGCCGCCAGGCGATTTTAGAAAATGCTGCCAAGTCTGCCGGTTTCTTAGATGTAGGAAAAGACCTGCAGGAGCGCATGAAGAAGCGCAACGAGACTGCGCAAGAGTCTTCTCGTTCGCGTTGGTTGGATTCCTTAAAGGAAAACAACCCTTTGGTGTATGTTGGGGCTATTCGTTCTGTCTTGGCAGAGCTTCCAAGGCAGATCCAAATGGCAGCAGAACATCTTTGGCAGGCACAGTCCTTCGCGTTTTCTTCTCGATCGGATGGCGGAGTGGACATTACAGAGGCAGAAAAAGAGCAAGTGGCAATGCTGCGCCAGGCATATGAGAATCTGAATCGCCAGCAAGATGAGTTTTCTCGTAGAATGGTCGAGCTGGGCGAAGGGGCTCAACGTGCCGTTCGGTCTGTCACTCTCGCGCCAACATTCTCCAGTCGGTCCCTTTTGGCTGCCATGGGGCGGTTCGAAGGGAATCGCTTCGAAAAGCAGACCGCCGAATCTACCAAGAAACTGGTGGATGACTTTAACCGCTACTGGCAATGGCAGCAGAGAACCGGCGGTTACTTAACCTTCGCATAAGAGGAGCCTCTCAAACATGGCGACAATAGCTAATATCTACGTTGATGAATCCTTCGAGGCACGGACGCAGACCGTTTCTTCTTCTGGAGTGCTGCAGTCTGCCGATGTCACCTATTTGGTGCGAACGGATCAGCCCGGGGAGGTCGTCGGGGAGGATGAAGCGCTGGAGGTCGTTCGGAATTATGCCCCGAAAACGCTCGGCACTCTTTCCCGCAATACTATTAGCATTTCGGAACGCCTGGCGCCGCATCTTCTCAAGGTCGTCGTGGCGTATGTGTCTTCCGATTATAGCTATTCTTACGGGGGCGATGATGAGGAAGAGGATTCCAGTGCTTACGCCGGCACTGGGAATGCGGCTTCGACTGATTTTTCCGGGGAGATCTCCAGTGGCACGGAGCATGTGAACTATGGCACCATTCTGGAGTCCTTCGGGGATGTTCCCCCAAATGTGGAAGGCGCTTTTGGTCTTGATGAGGAAGGGAATGTCACTGGCATCGACCGCGAATGTGCTTTCTGCAGCTTCTCCGAAACGCACACCTTCAGCAAGAACAAGTTTAATTCTTCATTCCTCTCTAAACTTTTGGAACTGAAGGACCATGTGAATAGCTCGTCTTTCCGCGGCTTTTCCGCTGGCGAGGTCAAGTTTAGCGGCGTGTCCTTCCAGCGGCAAGGCTCCGGGAATTCTCGGAAGTATGTCGTCACGTATCGCTTTGATGTCCGGAAGAACGAGGGCGCTGTCGTTGTGAATGGAGTCAAAATCCCTGCCAAGTATGGGTGGGATGCGGTATGCCCCTATAACCGTTCTTGCTTGGTGGAGAAGTCTGGAGAAAAGCGCAAGACCACACAGATGACCGGCGGATGGATCGCCCGGGTTTATCCTTTCGCGAGTTTTACGAGTCTCGGCATTGGAACGGGGAGCTTTTAGCCATGAACTACCAGCAGGTCAAAAGCGGCGATAAGTTCAGCATCTCCGCCAGGGAATGGAATGCCGTCCGGAATGCTGCATCTGTTGCGGATCGGACTGCCATGTCTATGCGGGGAGCCACTCTGGGCGGCGCTCTTGGTTATGGCGAGTTCTTTGGTGTGGCGGTGGGGATCTCCTTTAAGATTGGGGAGTGCGGTTACATCCAGGGTTTTTCTGCTTATCCGGAGGATCTTGCAAGCCGCTCGGAGACTTATGCGTTAGAGGTCCGGGCGGTGGACTACGACATGAAGGCGCCCCTTTGCATTGCCCTGGATAATGTTGAGGACGGCGGTATGGGGCGTTTCAAGGTCTCCGGATACTGTCTCGCCCGCTGGACAGGCGATAACGAGCTTATCGAATTCGCGATCCCAAATGGCGATGGCTATCTCGTCCCCTGTCAGGACCATGGCGTCAGTGTGGTCGCTGCCATGAAGGACGAAAAGCTTGCCCTGGTTCTTCTTTCTGGGACTTCATCTTCTGCGGGAACGGTCGGTATGTTCGATACGCGCCTTGTGACAGAGAACGATTCCACCCTTCTGGAGTGCTGGAACTCTTCCCAGGATGACGATTGCAAGGTCGCCGGCATTCTTTCCGTGAATGGTCAGCATTACGAGGTCCAGCGGGGGAAACAGACGCTCCCAAAGGGCAAGACTGTCTATTGCTGGGTGGTCTTCCGCGCCCCCGTTCGCGCCGAGGAGTCCAGCACGCTCAACGGGAAGACGGTCACCCAGGATGTCCCGGAAGCTGCCTATTTGGAGTGCACCACGGTTCTGATGGATTCCTCGCCGGAGTTGACTTATTCCCTTATCGCCACTGTGCACGCCGATGGCGTGCTGGATAAGGCGCGCCCCCATGGCGTCATTGAGACGGTGTGGTTCGGTCCTGCACGGGATCTCTGGAAGGACACCATCGCCACCGGAACGACGAAGTAGCAAACGAAGAGTTAGCCTATTATGTGGGATATTCCTTCCGTTGTTACGCCGCCTAGAAGCCGCGCGCCGCATCGTTTTCTGCTCCCCGCTGCTTCCGTCATGGATCACGGGGCGCAGGCTCTGAATTCCTCGTCCGATGTGTCCCCCACTATTTATCCCTATAGGCATATTTATGTGGACGAGGGGGCGAGTGTCGTTCTCCAGGATGGCACTCCTGCTGCACCCTTCACTTCTTTGGAGAAGGTCTTGGAGGATGAGGCGTTGCAGGAGGTCTGTAAGGCGCTTTCGCGGGATTATATCCACATCCATCTTCGCCAGCATTCCACCGCCGTTCTAGACGGGGAGAAGGAGCAATGCGTTTTTAATGCCCCGGCGAAGGCGGATTTTTGCGGGCATCTCGTTATCGAGCCCTGGCCGCAGGACGCTATGGCGGAGATTTCGGTCTCCATGACGGGTGTCATTAAGCTGCCGTCGTTCTCCGAGAAGGACCAGGTAAAGGAATACGAAACGGCACGAAAGAAGAAGGAGCTTAATAAGTTCTATAATCTTCGCCATAACTGGACAGGCCCCGAGGCGCTCTCTTGTGTGGTCTTTAGAAGTTTTCGCGGGGTGTTCTTTCACCGGATAAAGGTGAGGTTCTCCGGGAGTCTCCGATATGAGGGATATGAGGAGGATCAGTTCGGGAATAATACCCCGTATTACCCCACAAGCGTCCCTAAATTGATCGCGAACGCGTTCTATTATTGCACGGGCTCTTTCTGCGCTTGAATGTCATCATGCCGAAGAACATATACACCCTGTAACAATATGACGCCCATACCCCCACACCCCTCAAAAATCCCCCACATTTTTCCCCACACACTTCCCCGCAGCTATCCCCATTCCCACCCAAAAGAAAACCCCGCAATTCCTTACGGATCACGGGGTTATAAATGGTCGGAGCAGGGGGATTCGAACCCTCGACCTATTGGTCCCAAACCAATCGCGCTACCAAGCTGCGCTATGCTCCGTTTTGTATTTGTATCGGGGGGGTGGATCCCCGTGTCGCCGGATGGCTGGCGAGTTCGGTTAATATACCACGGGCGGGGCATTCGTCCCCCTCCGTCTGACTATATTAAGCATTCTTCCGAATTTCCTCCTTTCCCCTGAGCATTTTTCTCCCTGAGAATTTCTTTTTCACTGTCATGGTCACCAACAAGCGCGTCCTAACGGGCATCCAGCCCTCCGGCACCCTCCATCTGGGCAACTACTTCGGCACAATGCGCCAGTCCGTGGAGGCCCAGGACGGCAACGAGTGTTTCTACTTCATCGCCAACTACCACGCCATGACCTCCTGCCCCAAGCCGGAGGACCTGCGTCAGCGTACGCACCAGGTGGCGGTGGACTTCCTGGCCTGTGGCATTGATCCGGAGAAGACCGTCTTCTGGCGCCAGAGCGATGTGCCGCAGGTGCAGGAGCTGGCCTGGTTCCTCTCCTGCGTGTGCCCCATGGGGCTCCTGGAGCGCTGCCACTCCTACAAGGACAAGCTGGCCCATGGCCTGGAGGCCACCCATGGCCTCTTCGCCTACCCCGCTCTGATGGCGGCCGACATCCTGCTGTATCATGCGGACTACGTTCCGGTGGGCAAGGACCAGAAGCAGCACCTGGAGGTCACCCGCGATCTGGCGCTGGCCTTCAACCGCCGTTTTGGCGATATCCTGACGGTGCCGGATGCCATCATCCAGCCCGATGTGGCGGTGATTCCCGGTCTGGACGGCCAGAAGATGTCCAAGAGCTACAACAACACCATCGAGATCTTTGGCGAGGGCAAGGCGATCCGCTCCAAGTTCATGAAGATCAAGACCGACTCCACGCCGGTGGAGGATCCCAAGAATCCGGACACCTGCAATGTCTTCCTGCTGTACAAACTGATGGCGACTCCGGAGGAGACCGCGGCATTGCGCAAGATGTATCTGGATGGCGGCATGGGCTACGGCACCGCCAAGCAGATGCTCTTCGAGAAATACACCGAGTATTTTGCCAAGGCGCGGGAGCGTCGTGCGGAGCTCATGGCGCATCCTGAGAAGGTGGAGGAGATCCTGCAGGAGGGCGCGAAGAAGGCGCGGAAGGTCGCCGAGGCCTCCATGGAGAAGATCCGCGCCGCCGTGGGACTCTAAAGTCGCCTCGCCCGACACGCAGTTTCCGTTTGCCGCCACAATCCCTTTTGTCCCCCTACCCCTCTAGGCACCCACGCACAACCGGCGTGGGTGTCTTTTTCCATGTTGACGCTTCTGGCCAGAATCTTCATCCGTAACAGGAAGGACCTGTCGGACCCCAAGGTCCACCGGGCATACGGCTTCCTGTGCTCGTGCCTGGCCATCTTCCTGAATATGGTGCTGGTGGTCAGCAAGCTGATTGCCGCCCACCATGCGCAGTCCGCCGCTATCCGCGCCGACGCCATCAACAACCTCTCCGATGCCGGCAGCAGCCTCATGCTCATGTTCGCCTTCTACTTCGCGGGCATGAAGCCCCAGCCGCACCGCCCCTTCGGCCATGGCCGCATCGAATACGTGGCCGGCTTCCTGGTGGCGGCCGTGATCCTGGTTTTGGGAGCGGATTTGGCGAAGGCCTCGGTGGGGCACATCCTGCATCCGCAGCCCCTCTCCTTCTCCTGGACCGTAGTATGGGTCCTGGTGGGCTCCATTGCCGTGAAGTGCTACATGGGGCTCTACATGCTCCTCACCGCCAAGAAGATCCACGCCAGCGCCCTGCACTCCGCGGGCCTGGACAGCTTCTCGGACACCCTCGCCACCGGAGCCACCCTCCTGGGACTCCTGGTCTTCCACTTCACTCCCGGACACTGGAACCTGGATGGATGGCTGGAGCTAGTCGTGAGCCTGCTGATCCTCAAGACCGCCTATGACGCCGGACGGGAGCCCCTCCTGCAACTGCTGGGCACCACGCCCGATCCCGAATTGGTCAAGAAGGTCCGGCAGATCTGCCTCTCCCACCCCGAGGTCCTGGGCATCCACGACCTGGTCATCCACGACTACGGCCCCGGACGGCTCCATATCTCCGTGCACTGCGAAGTCCCCGGCGACCAGGATATCTTCCGTCTCCACGAGGCCATGGACACCGCCATGGACGAAATGGACCACCAGCTGGGATGCGTCAGCGTGATCCACATGGATCCCGTATGCACCAACGACGACCACCTGACCCGCAAGCGGAAGCTCCTGGAGAAGGCGCTCTCGAAGCTGGGTCCCGGCGTCAGCATCCACGACTTCCGGATGGTCACCGGCCCCACCCGCGACAACGTGATCTTCGACTGCGTGGTACCCTACGATGTGGAGCCGGATACCGTCAAGGCGGAGGCGCGCATCCGGGAGATCCTGAAGACACTCTGGCCAAACACCACCGCCATCGTCCACGTGGATCGGCCATACACCTAGATTTCCACGCGCGCACGCCCCCACGCGTCCGACCCGAAAAAGCGCAATAAATTACGCTTTTCCCCCAATCTGAACACTTTCTTTCCAATACCATAGAACCCCCTCCCCCACAAGGAAAAACAGAACCATGCGACCCGACATGAATGCGGCCAAGCTGCGCCGCCTCTTCCTGGACTTCTTCCGCGCCCACGGACACACCGAGATCAAGAGCGCGCCCCTCATCCCCGAAAACGACCCCACCTGCCTCTTCACCACCGCCGGAATGCACCCCCTCGTGCCTTACCTGCTGGGCCAGAAGCACCCCATGGGGAATCGCCTCACCGATGTCCAGAAGTGCCTGCGCACCAACGACATCGAAGAAGTCGGCGATCCCTTCCACATGACCTTCTTCGAAATGCTGGGCAACTGGTCTTTGGGTGACTACTTCAAGAAGGAGGCCATCCACATGTCCTTCCTCTTCCTGACCCAGGAGCTGGGCTTCAAGCCCGAGGAGATCAAGGTCACCTGCTTTGCCGGTGACGAGAATGCCCCCCGCGACCAGGAGGCCGCCGACCTCTGGATGCAGAATGGCATTCCCGAGAAGAACATCACCTTCCTGGGCAAGGAGAACAACTGGTGGGGCCCCGCCGGCCAGACCGGTCCCTGCGGCCCCGACACCGAGATGTTCGTGCCCGTCGCCGACCGCCCCGACTGCGGTCCCAACTGCGGTCCCGACTGTGGTTGCGGCAAGTGGGTGGAGATCTGGAACGACGTCTTCATGCAGTATAACAAGACTGCGGACGGCAAGTATGTGCCCCTGGAGCACCCCAATGTCGACACCGGCATGGGCGTGGAGCGTGTGACCGCCTTCCTGGAGGGCGTGCCCAGCGCCTACCAGACCGAGCTGTTCGCCGGTCTCTTCAAGAAGCTCCAGGAGCTCTCCGGCAATCCGGAGGCCACCTACGACAACCGCCACGCCCGCGTGGTGGTGGAGCACATCCGCGCCTCCGTCTTCCTGCTGGCAGACAATGTGAAGCCCGGCAATGTGGACCAGGGATACGTGTTGCGGCGCCTGATTCGCCGGCTGATCCGCGAGGCCCGCAAGTTGGGTCTCACCGATACCTTCACCTCCAAGCTGGCCGACGTGGTCATCGAGGAATACGGCGAGGTCTATCCCGAGCTGGTCAGCCACAAGCAGGTGATCCACGACGAGCTGGACCGCGAGGAGAAGCAGTTCGCCACCACCCTGGAGAAGGGCACCCGCGAATTCAACAAGATGGTCGAGCGCGTCCCGGATTTCGTGGTGAACAAGCAGATCTCCGGCAAGAACGCCTTCAACCTCTACGAGACCTACGGCTTCCCCATCGAGCTGACCACCGAGATGGCGGCCGAGCGCGGCTTCAAGGTGGACCTGGAGGGCTTCCGGAAGGCCGCCGAGGAGCACCAGAAGAAGTCCCAGGCCGGCGCCGAACAAAAGTTCCATGGCGGACTGGCTGACCACAGCGAGGCCACCGCGCGGTTGCACACGGCCACGCACCTGCTGGACCAGGCGCTGCGCACCATCCTCTCTCCCGAGGTCCATCAGTGCGGCTCCAACATCACCGCCGAGCGCCTGCGCTTCGACTTCAACTGGCCCGAGAAGATGACTCCCGAGCAGCTGAAGGCGGTGGAGGACCTGGTGAACCAGCAGATCCAGCGGAAGCTCCCCGTGATTTGCGAGGAGATGACCCTGGACGAGGCGAAGCAGACCAACGCCATCGGCATCTTCGAGAGCAAATACGGCGAGCGCGTGAAGGTCTACAGCATTGGTGACTTCTCCAAGGAGATCTGCGGTGGTCCCCACGCCAAGAACACCGAGGAGCTGGGACACTTCCGCATTGTGAAGGAAGAGTCCTCCTCCCGCGGCATCCGCCGCATCAAGGCCGTCCTGGAAGAGACCAAGTAGGAATCGAGACCATGACTGCGAAGGCGCCCTTCCCTCTCCTAACGGAATTCCTCTTCGGGAGCCCCACGGCATTCCACGCCGCGGAGTTCCTGGGGAATTTCCTGCGCGAACAGGGATTCCAGCTTCTGGATCCCCGGGAGGAGTGGCGTCTGGAGCCCGGAAAAGGATATTTCCTGTTCCGGAATGGCTCCTCGCTGGCCGCCTTCCGCACGCCGAAAGCAACCGCGAAGCCCGGAGAGCTCCGGCTCTCCGTGGCGCATACCGATAGCCCCTGTCTGAAACTGCGCCTCAAGGACGCCAAGCAGCAGGACAAGGAGCTCTTGCGGATTCCGGTGGAGGTCTATGGCGGCGCCACCATCCCCACCTGGCTGGACCGGCCTCTCCGACTCGCCGGACGCATGGCCGCCCGAGACAAGGAGGGCGCGTCCCGCATCGTGGTCGTCGACAGCCAGGTCCCGGTGGCGACAATCCCCAATCCGCCCATCCATCTGGCCAATCTCAACGACGGCTTCCACTACAATCCCCAGACGCAGCTGACAGCATTCTTCCCCGCAAGAAGCGTGAAGAATATCCTGAGATCGCTGCTCCCCAGGGATCTGGAGCCCGATGGCGATACGCCTCTGGCGGAGCTCTACTTGGTAGACGCCGGGGTGCACACGGTCCTGAGAGACCTGGTGCAGTCCCCCCGCCTGGACAACCTGGTGAGCTGCTACGCCCTGGCCAGCGCCCTCTGCGATCCGGGGACTCTCCCCGACAATGTCCTGGCCATGGGCGGATTCTTCGACCTGGAGGAGACGGGCCTGAACTACCAGAGTGCGGGAAGCGATTTTCTGCACAGCCTCCTGGAGCGCATCACCGCGGTCCTCTGGCCGAAGCATCCCCAGGCATTGCCCCGTCTGCTGGGGAATTCGCTGTGCGTCTCCCTGGATGTCGCCCACGCCTTCCACCCGAACTTTCCCGAGCTCTTCGTGGAGGAAGACGCACCAAAGATGGGTCATGGCCCTGCGCTGAAGTTCCACGCGAACCAGAACTACTCCACTGTCCTGCCCGCTGCGCAGCATCTGCGGCTCTTGGCAGAAAAGTACGGATTGCCCCTGCAGACCTTTACGCCGCGCTCCGGAGCCCCCTGCGGCTCCACCATCGGACGAATCGTCTCCGGCGCCCTGGGAATCCCCTCCGCCGACGTGGGCACGCCCCTCTGGGCAATGCACTCCGCAAGAGAAACCGGTAGCCTCCGGGATACCGAAAGCCTCCAAAACCTCCTGGCCGCATTCTTCCAAGATGACGGCCCCCTGCCCCCTCAGTAGACACCACCCCTTCCGCATTCTATGCACAGTCTCCTGCCCATCCTGTTCGGCGTGCTACTCCTGCTAGCGGCCTCCGCCTTCTTCTCCGGGTCGGAGACTGCCCTCATGTCCTTGGGCAAAGCACAGCTGCGCCGTCTCAAGAACGAGAGCGCGCTGGGTCGCATCATCTACAAGCTATTGAAGAACTCCCAGCGGACCATGGGGACCATTCTGCTGGGGAATCTCTTCGTGAACACCCTATTGGCGGCCCTCACCGCCGAGCTGCTCACCCGGCATCTCTCCAGTCCCCGCCTGGGCGCACTGCTCTCCATTCTGCTGGTGACCCCGGTGCTGATTCTGGCCGGCGAGCTCCTCCCAAAGATCAACGGCCTGCGCTTCAATGTGGCGGCAGCGAAGTGCTGTGCTCCCGTATTGCTGGTGCTCTCCTGGATCCTCACGCCACTCCTCTGGATCCTGGATTGGGTCTGCCGCGGCGTGCAGGCGCTCCTGGGCGCAGGGAAATCCGAGGGTTCCTGGGAGTCCCTCACCAGCGGCGAGCTGGTGGCCACCATCGATGTGGCCACCTCCGGCGGCGCCGCCACCCGTCGGGAACACGAGCTGCTGGCGCGCATCCTGCGCTTTGGGAGCATCCAGGCAAAGGAGATCATGCTGCCGCGACCGCAAATGCCCGGCTTGGACGACTCCCTCACTCTCCGCGAGGCCTTCCCCTTGGCGCAAAAGAGCGATCTGGGGGACCTGCCTGTCTACCACGGCAATCCCGACGAGATCTGGGGCGCGCTCTCCTTCGCCGATCTCCTCAAATTCCGGAATTCGCCCCTGGCGGATACCCCGCTGGCAACCTTCCGGGCGCCTCTGGAAAATGGCGAAAAGGACACCGCATTGCCCGTCACGCCCGTGGAATTCGTGCCCGGCGCCGCCCCCATCGACCGTCTCCTGGAGACCATGCGGAAGGACTCGCTGCGCATCTGCGTGGTGGTCTCCGAATACGGCGGCACCCTGGGAATGGTCACTCCCTCCATGATCCTGGAGGAGGTGGTGGGGCGCTATGCCTTCAGCGGACAGGATGTGAACCGACTCCAGAAGCGCCCCGGCGGATACCTTGGCGACGGCCGCGCGCGCTTCCGCATGGTGGAGGAGACCCTCCAGTGGGACTTCTCCGACACCGAGGCCGAGACCCTGGCCGGCTTCGTCATGGAACGACTGGGACGCATCCCCGCTCCCGGTGATGCCTTCGTGGAGGACGGATACCGCTTCCAGGTGGTCCGCACCGCCGGAAGAATCCCTTCCGCCATCCTGATCTCCAAGCAGCCAGAGGCCGCTGAAAACTCCGAAGAGAAGGAGGAACGCGCATGATCCTCGTCTCTTCCCTACTCCTTCTGGCGCTCCTGGGACTCTCCGCATTCTTCTCCTGCACCGAGTCCGCCATGACCAGTGCCAGCCGCACCTGGATCCAGAACCAGGCAGAAAAGGGCGATCCCCGCGCCAGCCTGGCAGGGCGGCTCCTCCAGAACAGCGAACGGCTGCTGGGAACCATCCTCATTGGCAACAACCTGGCCAACATCTGCCTGACAAACTTGGCGAATCTCATGATCGGCGCGCTGCTGGCCAGCGTGGCCGCCTCCGAACAGCTCCAGGATCCCAGCAGCTGGGAGGAGTGGATCACCTCCCTGGTGGTCACCCCCGTGGTCCTGGTCTTCGGCGAAGCGGTCCCGAAGGTCCTGGGGCGCAACAGCGCTAACGCCCTCGCCCTGCGCACCGCGCGACCCATCGGATTCATCGGATTCCTCCTGAAGCCCTTCGTGATCCTCATATGCGCCGTGGCACGCGTGCTCTCCCCCCGCCGACGCGATGACGAGCCCGCCGCCGATGGTCAGCGCGTGACCCGCGAGGACATGAAGGCGATTGCCGAGATGGCCACCGAGCAGGGCCTGGTGAACAAGGAGGCCGGCGAGATGCTCCAGAGCGTCCTGGAATTGGACAAGATCCCGGTGGAGACCGCCATGGTC
>CAZMWS010000007.1:19122-21125 GCA_964570085.1 uncultured Lentisphaeraceae bacterium
GCCATGGTCCCCCTCATCGAAGTCCGCTCCCTCCCCGAATCCGCCACCGTGGGCGAGGCACTCGCCCTGGCCGCCGATACCGCATTCCTCCATCTGCCCATCTACCGCGAACGCGTGGACTGCATCGTGGGGCTGGTGGACTGCCGGGATCTGCTGGAGATGAAGGACCCCGCCGAAACGGAAGAGGCCTTCCTGAAACGCCCCCTCATGCCCTATGTGGACCGGAAGATCCTCTTCGTCCCCGAATCCCAGCCTGTGAGTCTGACTCTGGAACACCTCCGGCGTTCCTCCCAGACCATGGCAATCGTGGTAGACGAATACGGTGGCGTCACCGGCATCGCCACCGTCTCGGATCTGGTGGAGATCATCGTGGGAAATCTCCGGGACCGCCGGGAGGGCGAGATCTTCCAGATACAGTGGATCTCCGCAGACAGCTTCCTGTGCAGCGGCCGCATGGAGATGGGCGTCCTGGAGGAATACCTGGGGCTCTCCATCCCACACAGCGGTTTCGAGACCGCCGCCGGACTCGTCCTGAAACTGGCCGGACGCATCCCCGCCGCCGGCGAACGATTCCACTATCGTCACGTTGAAATCACCGTCCTCCATGTGGAGGAACACCGAATCACCAGGCTGAAGTTCCAGATCCTCGCTGGCGGCAGGAAGGCCGCCGAAAAGAAGGACCCCGCTTCCCCCGCCAAAAACACCACCGAAACGCCATGACACAGCCCAAGTACCATCTGGAAACCCTGGCCGTCCAGGCCGGATATACTCCCTCCAACGGCGATCCCCGCGTCTGCCCCATCGTCCAGAGCACGACTTTCAAATATGACGACGCCCAGAGCGTGGCCGATCTCTTCGACCTGAAGACCAACGGATTCTTCTACACCCGTCTGGCCAATCCCACCGTGGATGCCCTGGAGAAGAAGATCGCCGCCCTGGAGGGCGGTGTGGCCTGCGTGTGCACCTCCTCCGGACAGGCCGCCAACAGCAACGCCATCCTCAATGTGGCGCGCGCCGGCGACCACGTGGTGGCGTGCTCCAGCCTCTACGGCGGAACCGTCAGCCTCTTCTCCAATACCCTCAAGAAGTGCGGCATCGAATTCACCTTCGTCCTGCCCTCCGCCACCCCCGAGGAGCTCCAAGCCGCCTTCCGACCCAATACCAAGGCGGTCTTCGCCGAGACCCTCTGCAATCCCTCCGTCGTGGTCCTCGATATCGAGAAGTTCGCCAAGGCCGCACACGACCACGGCGTGCCCCTCATCGTCGATAACACCTTCCCCACGCCCTTCCTCTGCCGGCCCTTCCAGTGGGGCGCCGATATCGTCACACACTCCACCACAAAATACATGGATGGACACGCCACCAGCGTGGGCGGCGCCATCATCGAAAAGGGCGATTTCGACTGGAACAACGGGAATTTTCCGGAATTCACCCAGCCCGACGAGAGCTACCACGGCCTGATCTACACCAAGAACTTCCCACAGTGCCCCTACTCCGCGAAGATGCGCGCGCAGTGGATCCGCGATCTGGGAAATCCCCAGATGGCATTCAATGCCTTCCTCACCATGCTGGGCATGGAGACCCTCCACCTCCGCATGGAACGCCATAGCCAGAACGCCCTGGCACTGGCGCGCTTCCTGGAAAAGCACCCGAAGATCGCCTGGGTCAACTACCCCGGACTGGAATCCAGCCCCGACCACAAGCTGGCACAGAAGTACCTTCCCAACGGATGCTCCGGCGTCATGTGCTTCGGCGTCAAGGGCGGTAAAGCCGCCGGCGAAAAGCTCATGAATAACCTGAAGCTGGCCGCCATCGTGGTCCATGTCGCCGATGTGCGCACCTGCGTCCTCCATCCCGCCAGCATGACACACCGACAGCTCTCCGAGGCCGAATTAGTCGCCGCAGGAGTCTCCCCCGATCTCATCCGACTCTCCGTCGGCATCGAAAACATCGAGGACCTCTGCAACGACTTCGACCAGGCATTGCAAAAGTGCTAACGGCGC
>CAZMWS010000008.1:0-21061 GCA_964570085.1 uncultured Lentisphaeraceae bacterium
GTGTTATCCTGTAGGGAGTTTGAATTCATATTCGGAAAGGGAATGGGGAAAGCGTGCGTTAGAGAAGTGGCCTACTATTGTGGGAGGCTCAGGTCAAGCATTCCGCTCTTGACCTTCTTCTCAAGATTCAGCCAGAAGACCTGCTGGTCGGAATTGCCAGTGACCACGTACTTCCGGACCGCGGCGCCCTCCCGGAGGAAGACATCGTAGTAGCTGTTCAGCATATACTGCCGGGGCGCCGCCTTGTAGCAGAGCAACTGCCCGCTGTAGCGCTGGGCATCGGCCTGGGCGGCAACAACCTGGGTCTCCTTGTAGGCCTGTGCACCATTGAGGATCTGCTGGCTCATGGCCTCGGAAATCACGCGGTTGCTGTTGGCCACCGTCTCGGCATCCTGCACCATGCGCTTCCGATCCACGGTCGCAGAGGTGATGCGGTCAAAGGACTGTCCGACGCCGAAGGGCGGATGAATGCCCGTCAGAGCCACGAAGACGATCTCCACGCCGAGTTCCAGGTCGTCGGAGGCCTTCTGGATGCGCTCCTTGAGCACCTCCATGGCCTTGCCGCGTCCGGCGCCCAGAAGATCGCCCCAGTCGCACTGGATGAAGTAGAGCAGCAGCTCGCGCTGGGCCAGATTCTTGAGGATCTCGGTGGTCTGGCGATTCTGGTAGGCGTATTCGTAGAGGTCCTTCACGCGGAAGAAGAGAGGGATATGGGCGCTGAAGAGTCCCACGCCATACTGCCCTAGCTGGCTACCGTTGACCTGGACTTCCAGATCAATGCTGCCCACATTGCGGGCGCCAACCAGGAAATGGGCCTCGTCAGCATGATCCTCCTCAACCGCCCAGAGGATCACTGCCTCATTCTTCTCGTGCTTCTTGGCACCATGGGAGTGACCGTGGCCGTCGTCCTCCTCGTCATCCTTTTCGGACATGGCTTCCTTCTCGTCCTCGTTATGACCACCGATGGTGATTTCCTGGACCTTGTCGGAGGAGAAGCGATAGACGGTCTCAAAGGGATAGGGGAGCTTGAAGTAGACGCCGGGTCCCATGGGCTCCGCGGAGACGACCCGACCGAAGCGCTCGCGCATGCCGGTCTCGGAGGAATCCACCACCACGATGCAAGTCATGAGCCAGAAGGCCAGGACCATGACCATGAAGAGAGGGACGATGGTGCGCTCTAGGAAATGGTAGAACCAGGCATCGGAGACGCGGAAGCCGAACTGGTAGTCCAAAGACTTCGCCACATTCCGCGCCATGCTTCCGGGCTCAGTGAAGAAGGAGAGCAGCCGGCTTTCGGGCAGAGGACGCTCCTCCTCATTGGGCATTCTGGGACGATAGAATTCAATCACGAAGGAGAGGATCATCTCCACCGCCAGGACTCCCAAGACCACAAGCCCCAGCTTGGTGAGGGAGCGATCCAGGCTCTCCTGGAAGCGGTTGAAGTGCCGGCTGAAGTAGATGACGCTCCCCAGCAGGAAGAAGAATCCCGTGAGAAGCAGCCAGGCGGCGGCGGGGCGAATCCAGCGGCATCCCGGTTCCCGGGAGACGCCAATAAAGAAGCTCCCGGCCACCAGGGTGGCAATGCAGCAGCAGAATGCCAGAATGGCGAGAGAGAGGGGATTCTGGACGACATACTGGTAGTCCAGGTAGCGCAGGGCATTCCAGCGATTGAGCACCATCACGCCCAGCGCCACGCCCATACCGACGGTGGCCGCGGGAATGAAATACTTGGTGAACTGGTGATTGGAGCGCGTGGCAAGGCGGACCGCCTCGTCTGCGTCGCCAAAGAGATCGGTAGCGCCATGCTGGCGATGATACTCCACGGCATCCCGCTCCTCCTGGCGCTGCCGGCGTTCGAAGATGGTGCGTCCCGCAGCCAAGAGCCCCAGCAGGGCGGTGACCACGGCGGCGATGCAGGCGGGAGTCATGGCCTTCGCGTGGCCGGACTGGGCCAGGAAAAGCCCCACCGCCAGAAAAACAATGCCGCCACCCATGACGGCAAGGGATAGGTTCCGGGGACGATAGCTGATTTCTTTCATGGAAACAGTATGTGACGATACGAAGTCAGGTACTAGGGAAAGGCGAAACGGAATTCTCTAATATATCCCTATTTTTCACCAACGGCAGAATCGCCTGCGCTCCTGCGTTTTTTCTACCCGTTTTTTGCAAATGCGGCGCCCTCCCCCGCCCGACAAGACAGGCAGACACGAAAAAAGCCCCTCCCCCGTCAAACGCTGACGGGAAAGGGGCTTCGCAGTTCCGAGAGGAACCTACGGCATTACATCATGCCGCCCATGCCGCCCATGCCGGGATTTCCGGCGGGGGCATCGGCCTTCTTCTCGGGGATGTCGGTGATCATGCACTCGGTGGTCAGCAGCAGACCGGCCACGGAGGAGGCATTCTGCAGAGCGCAGCGGGTCACCTTCTTGGGGTCGATGATACCGGCCTTCTGCATGTCGACGTAGGCGTCGTTGGCGGCATCATAGCCCTCGTTGCCCTTGCCGGCGATGACCTTCATGACAACGATGGAACCCTCGACACCGGCGTTGCGGGCGATCTGGCGCAGAGGCTCCTCGATGGCGCGGCGCACGATGTCAACACCAGTGGCCTCGTCACCAGTCAGCTTCAGACCCTTCAGAGCCTGGGCACCAGCGCGGATCAGAGCAACACCACCGCCAGGAACAATGCCTTCCTCGACGGCGGCGCGGGTGGCGTTCAGAGCGTCCTCCACGCGGTACTTCTTCTCCTTCATCTCGGCCTCGGTGGCAGCACCGACCTTGATGACGGCGACACCGCCAGCCAGCTTGGCCAGACGCTCACGGAGCTTCTCCTTGTCGTAGTCGCTGGTGGACTTCTCAATCTCATGACGGATCTGGGAGACACGGGCAGCGATGTCGGAGGACTTTCCGGCGCCTTCCACGATGGTGGTGTTGTCCTTGTCGACGGTGATCTTCTTGGCGGAACCGAGGTCCTCGAGCTTCACGTTCTCGAGCTTGATGCCCAGATCATCGGTGATGCACTTGCCACCAGTGAGGATAGCGATATCCTGGAGCATGGCCTTGCGGCGGTCGCCGAAGCCGGGGGCCTTGACGGCGCAGATCTGGAGGGAGCCACGGAGCTTGTTGACCACCAGGGTGGCCAGAGCCTCGCCGTCCACATCCTCAGCGATGATCAGCAGCGGACGGCCGCTCTTGGCAACCATCTGCAGCAGGGGCAGCATGTCCTGGAGGCTGGAGATCTTCTTCTCGTGGATGAGCACCAGAGCGTCGGAGAGCTCGCAGGTCATGTTGTCAGCATTGGTCACGAAGTAGGGAGAGAGGTATCCCTTGTCGAACTGCATGCCCTCGACGGCCTCGCAGCTGGTGGTGATGGTCTTGGCCTCCTCAACGGTGATGGTGCCGTCCTTGCCGACCTTCTCCATGGCATCGGCGATGATGTTGCCGATGGTGGAGTCGGAGTTGGCGGAGATGGTGGCGACCTGCGCGATCTGCTTCTGGTCGTCAACCTTCACGGCCATCTTGGCCAGCTCGTCAACGATTGCCGCGACGGCGGTGTCGATGCCCCGCTTCAGATCCATGGGGTTGGCACCGGCGGTCACGTTCTTCAAACCCTCGCGGTAGATGGCCTCGGCCAGGACGGTGGCGGTGGTGGTGCCGTCGCCCGCGTTGTCATTCGTGCGGCTGGCGACTTCCTTCACCATCTGGGCGCCCATGTTCTCGTAGGGATCCTGCAGCTCGATCTCCTTGGCGACGGTGACGCCGTCCTTGGTGACGGTGGGGGAGCCGAACTTCTTATCGATGAGGACATTGCGGCCCTTGGGTCCCAGGGTGACCTTCACGGCCTTGGCCAGGGCGGAGACGCCGGCCAGGATGGCCTGACGGCCCTGGTTGTCATACTGAATCTGCTTGGCAGCCATAGTAAGAAACTCCTTGTTAGATGCTTGAAAACCAGGAATCGGCCAGGAGGGGCGATTTCATCAGAAACGCCCCATTCCCGCCGGGGGAAAGAAAACGAACCGCGGGGTTACTCCACGACGGCCAGGATATCGGAGCTGGACAGGATCTTGTAGGCCTTGTCGTCGATCTTGATCTCGGTGCCACCGTACTTGCTGGTGAGCACGAACTCGCCGACCTTGACCTCCATGGGGATCAGCTTGCCATTCTCGTCGCGGCGACCAGGGCCCACGGAGATGACCTTCGCCTTCAGGGGCTTCTCACGAGCGGTGTCGGGCAGGTAGATGCCGCCCTTCTGCTCCACGGTCTCTTCGACGGGCTCGACGAAAACGCGGTCACCTAACGGTCTGATAGTAGACATGGTTGATTTCCTCTGTTGTTATGGATTTTGTGGTGGTGGGAGCCGAAGGACGCCCAGGGGACGCCCTCCGGCCTGTTGCATTCGTTAACGCGGGAAAATGCCTTCTTTGAAGAGAGAGAGACGGCCTTAGTCCTTGTGGTACTCGGCATCGAAGACGTTGCCGTTGTCGCCGCCGTTGTTGTTGCCATTGCCGCCGTTATTGCCGGGGTTCTGGGCACCGGGGTTCGGTCCGGCCTGCTGAGCGCCGCCCTGGGGGTTCACATTCTTGTAGAGCTCCTGGGCGAAGGCGTGCATCTCCTTCTCCATGTCGGCCATGATGGACTTCATCTGATCGGTGTCGTCCGCCTTCACGGCGTCCTTCAACTTGGCGATGGCGCCCTCCAACTTGGACTTGATCTCAGCGGGCACCTTGTCGCCATTCTCCTGGAGCTGCTTCTCAGTCTGGTAGATGACCGACTCGGCCTGATTCTTGGTGTCGACCTTTTCGCGCTGGCGCTTGTCTTCCTCAGCGTGGAGCTCGGCATCGTGGACCATCTGCTGGATCTGCTCTTCGGAGAGTCCGCTGGAACTGGTGATGGTGACCTTCTGCTCTTTGCCGGTGCCCAGATCCTTGGCGGAGACCTTCAGCAAGCCATTGGCATCGATATCGAAGGTGACCTCGATCTGCGGGACGCCCTTGGGAGCACTGGGGATGCCATCCAGACGGAAGCTTCCGATCTCCTTGTTGTCGGCGGCCATGGGTCGCTCACCCTGCAACACACGGATCTCAACGGAGGGCTGGTTGTCGCTGGCAGTGGAGAAGATCTCGCTCTTCTTGACGGGGATGGTGGTATTCCGGGCGATCAGCTTGGTGCAGACGCCGCCCAGGGTCTCGATACCCAGGGAAAGAGGAGTCACATCCAGCAGCAGCACATCGCTGACCTCGCCGCGGAGCACGCCGCCCTGGATGGCAGCGCCGATGGCCACGCACTCGTCGGGATTCACGCTCTTGTTGGGAGTGCGGCCGAAGATGTCGGCTGCCGTCTTGTTCACCAGGGGCATACGGCTCATGCCGCCGACCATGACCACCTCGTTGATCTGGCTGCTGGAGAGCTTGGCGTCACGCAGGCAGTTCTGGCAAGGAGTCAGAGTCCGGGAGCAGAGGCTGTCAGTGAGCTGCTCCAGCTTGGCGCGGCTCAGGGTGACCTGCAGGTGTTTAGGATCATTGTTGACGCTGGCAATGAAGGGAAGGTTGATCTCCGTGCTCATGGCAGTGGACAGCTCGCACTTTGCCTTCTCTGCGGCCTCCTTCAGACGCTGGAAGCCCACGGGCTCCTTCTTTAGATCAACGCCATTGGCGGCCTTGAAGTCGTCTGCCAGCCAGTCGATGATTGCGGCATCGAAGTCATCGCCGCCCAGATGGGTATCGCCGTTGGTGGCCATGACCTCGCAGGTGCCCTCGCCCAGGTCCAGGATGGAGATATCGAAGGTACCGCCACCCAAGTCATACACCGCGATCTTCTCGTCCTTCTTCTTGTCCATGCCGTAAGCCAGAGAGGCCGCGGTGGGCTCGTTGATGATCCGTCGGACATTCATGCCGGCGATACGGCCGGCATCACGGGTGGCCTGACGCTGACGATCGTTGAAGTAGGCGGGGACGGTGATGACGACATCAGAGATGGTCTCACCCAAGAAGGCCTCGGCATCCTGCTTCAGCTTCTGCAGGATCATAGCGGAGATTTCAGGAGGAGTATAGGTCTTGTCGCCCACCTGAACCGCGGCGTCACCATTGGGAGAGGCAACGACCTTGAAGGGGACGCGGGCCACATCGTCCTGGCACTCATCCAGCCGACGACCCATGAAACGCTTGATGGAGTAAATGGTGCCAGTGGGGTTGGCCACGGCCTGACGCTTTGCCTGCTCGCCTACCAGACGCTCACCATTCTTCGTGAAGGCAACCACGGAGGGAGTGGTTCGATGACCCTCTGCATTGGGAATGACCTTCGCCTCAGAGCCGTCCATGACGGCCATGCAAGAATTCGTAGTGCCCAGGTCAATGCCCAGCACCTTTCCAGTGATCTTTTCTTTATCCATAAAAGCACCTCCTACAAGTAAGTGGTTTTTCTTGAAATCCTACGGTTCAAAAATCGGGCGCGCCGGATAGCAAGGAACGTGCCAGAGACACCTAGGATTTCAGGGTAAAAAAAGGGGGCGGATGCGACACCCTGTCACACCCGCCCCAGCCACTGCGACAGCCGGCACACCGGGCACTTTCCCGATGCGCGGCCGCGGACTCTTTGGATCAGTGCAATTCCTGCCAGATTTCGTGGATTTTCCTAGGGGACCAGTCTCTCCAGCAGAAGTCCGCGCGGAGGAGTTTTGCGCCCCGCGCCACCGCCTTAGTGGCCAGTCCCTCGCGCTGGAGGGGCTCCTTTCTCAAATAGACGCTCTGGCAATGGTCATTGATCACCAGCAGCTTTTCGCCTGCGCGGTTCTCCAAGGTCATCTCCCGGAACTCGCACTGATCGCCGTCGCAATGGCCCTTCAGGGAGACATTGGCGCACACTGCGGAGATCGCCAGAGCGGTATCCTGGAAGACGGGGACCTCTGCCACGCCGCCCAGGCACTTCAGGAGTTCCAGGGTATTCTCCTGGGGATCATCGATGGAGAGAGTCACCCGCTTCAAGCCCACTTCCTCCAGCAGATAGCGTGCAGCGGAGGCATTATGGACATAGAGGGGCCAATCCGCAGTGATGGAGGTATTCTGAGGAGTGACACTGACCTCTGCCAAGCAGGGAAGCGCGCCCAGGTTGGCGATCTGCCACTTTCGATAGCCCGCCACGAAGAGTCTGCGGAGGATTCCCCGCCACTTATGGAGGCCGGTATCGCGCTGGATCACGGGAAGCGCCAGGCGGATCCGCTCCTTGCCCACGCGCTGGGCGAGGAACTCCACCTGGGACTCGATCTCCTCGTCTGCCAGGCGGCCCAGATCAAAGACGACCTCGTGCACATCCTCCAGATCCTTCGCGGTAAAGAGATTCAACGAGAATGCCTTGTCCACCTTCAGGATCCAGCTGGGGCGTTCGGGCACCTCCGTGACCGACGGTTTCGCAGGCGTCCAGTCCTTCTCCGCTTCCAGGATGCGCACCTGTTCCTGATCGCACTCCTGTGCCATCATCTCGGTGACCTGCTGCGCGCTGCGGCGCCGCAATTCATTAAGGAGAGAGACGGGTACGAAGAGCTTCTCGGGATTGGAGACCTGCAGATCCGCCAGACGGAAGGGAGTATCTCCCAGCTTGGCGAACGCGCGGCGCGCGTCTTCCTCCAGCTGTTCGGCGGAGCGGCTGGCGCTGCTCTTGAGGGGCTCCTCCAGGTCCATGGTCGTGACCACATCGGGGAGTTCCCGGACGCCCAGAGTGGGCTGCGCCACGGCCTCCAGGCGATTCTTCGCCACACGGAGTTCCACATAGAGAGGATAGCGGCTGCGCACCAGGTCGGGACGGAGAGAGGGCCACTCGTAGCGGCGCTTCACCGCCTGGCTGGACGTGCAGAAGACCGGCACGCCCTCGGGGATCTCGGGGTGATCCTCCGGGAGGGGCACTTGGATGGTGCTGCCATCCTCGGCCACAAAGACATTCTCCCAGGTCTCGCTGCCGCCCTGGGGAAAGAGACGGATTTCGTCCACGGGAAAGCCGTATGGGCGGCTGCGATCCGCCAGCTCCACCTGGAGTCCGTCGTGGCGTTCCAGCGGCTGTCCCATGAGCTGGAAGCGGAGCCAATCGCGGCCCTCCTCATCGCGAACGACCTCCTGCGCCACGCCGACCGGGAATCCGCGGGGACCGGTCTCCTGGATGTCAGTGACTCCTGCGGGATGCTCGGAGCTGTAGCAGAAGCGGGTCCAGGGGCGGCTGAAGATGGTCCGGATATCCTGTTCGCACTGGCGTTTCTGGCCGGGCTCGAAATCGCCATCCAGCAAATGCCGGTAATAATTCGTGACCGCGGCCACATAGAGCGGGGTCTTCTTGCGGCCCTCCAGCTTCACGGAGGCCACGCCGAGCTCCTGGAGAGTCTGGACGGTATCCCCCAACGCGAGGTCCTTCATGGAGAGCAGGTGGCATCCCTCGGAGAGGGTCTCGCCATCCTCTCCCTCCACCGACCAGCAGTTGCGGCACACGTAGGAGCAGTCGCCCCGATTGCCGCTATGATCATGAAGGACGCTGGAGAGCAGGCACAATCCGCTGTATCCGTAGCACAGCGCGCCGTGGGCAAAGACCTCCAGCTCGATATTGGGCACTGCGGCCATCTGCGCCAGCTCCGGCTCCGTGACCTCGCGTGCGGCGATGACGCGGTCGAATCCCAGATCGCGGCACTCCATCATTCCGGCCACATTGTGGATCGCCAGCTGCGTAGAGGCATGGAGGGGCATCTCGGGCAGATAGGTCTTCACCAGGTGAGCGACGCCCAGGTCCTGGACAATCAAGGCGTCCACGCCGAGATCCCGCAGGCGCAGAAGCATGGGCACCACCTGGGGAATCTCCTCCTGTCGCAGAAGGGTATTGATCGCAACGTAGACCTTCCGGGGATGCTCACGGTCATCGTGGGCCACGCCCAGCAACACCTCCAGGTCCTCCATGGTGAAATTCTCCGCATCCGCGCGGGCGGAGAATTGCTTGAGTCCCACGTAGACCGCATCGGCGCCATAGTGGAAGGCGGCCACGGCGGTTTCTAGATTGCCGGCAGGAGAGAGGAGTTCCATAGATTCCAAGTAGGTGCTTGTGCCCCGTCCACCGAAATGGTGGCGTGAGCGAAGAAAGGAAGGCAGTTTTGAAAGAGGATCGAGGCGAGAGGCGCTACCGCAGGACCAGGTAGTCCTTGTGGACGGCCTCGGGGGAGTCCACGGCGTGTCCCAGGAGTTCGGCCAGCTGGGAGCTCTTTGCGCCACAGATGCGGAGCAGCTCGTCGCTGGAGAAATTCGCGATGCCGCGGGCGATCTCGCGGCGGCCGCCATCCAAGATCTGGACGGGATCGCCCTTGCGGAAGACTCCGGAGACGCCCAGCACGCCGCCAGGCAGAAGGCTCCGGTTCTCCTGGACGAGGGCCTTCACGGCGCCCTCGTCCACCACCAGGCTCCCCATGGGCTCGGAAAAGAATGCCAGGAAGCGCTGCCAGGAGTGCATCCGGTTCCGGGAGACGCCCTGGCAGAAGAGGGTCCCGAGGTCCTCGCCCGCCATAAAGCGCCGCAAATTCCCGAAATCCCATCCCTCCACAATGCCCATGGCGTGTCCGCCACCGATGCAGATGGAGGCGGCGTGGAGCTTCGTGATCATGCCGCCGGTGGAATAGGGATTTCCGTCAGTGTTGCCCGCCATGGAGAGGATCCCCTCGTCCAGGGAGGTAACCACGCTGAAGCGCTCGCCGTAAGAGCCGTCTTCCAGGGTCTTGTGGAAGGCATCCACGGTGGTCAGCAGGACGGTGAGATCGGCGTTCATCATGGTGGCGACCATGGCGGCGAGGGTGTCGTTGTCACCGATCTTGATCTGGTCCACGCAGACGGAGTCGTTCTCGTTGATGATGGGGAGGACTCCCTCGTCCAGCAAAGCGCGGATGCATCCCGCCACGCGCACATTTCGCTCCCGATCCCGCAAGTCCGCGGCGGTGAGCAGCAGCTGTGCGCAGTGGGCGCCGAAGGCCTCGCAGGCATTCTCGTAGTGCCGCATGAGGTATCCCTGTCCCAGGGCGGAGAGTGCCTGGACGCGCGCCAAATCGGCGGGGCGGCGTTTCCGGCCCAGGATCGTCATTCCCAGGGGGATGGCGCCGCTGGTCACCAGAATCACCTCCATGCCCTGCCCGCGCAGCGCCATGAGCTCGCCAACCAGGGCGCGGCAACGCTCCTCGGGTGCCTCCCGAAGAAGCTTGCTGCCCACCTTCACCACCACGCGCTGGACGCCAGAAAGCACCGCGCGCCTCAGACCATTGTCCTGCAGAAAGACCGCCATATCCTAGCCCTCAAAACGCGAGAAGAGCACTGCCGCATTGTGTCCGCCGAAGCCCATATTGAGCTTCAGGGCGTGGCGCAACTCCGGGAGCTCCCGGGATTCGTTGGCCATGTAGTCCAGATCGCAGGCGGGATCGGGATGATGGAGATTGATGGTGCCCGGCGCCTTTCGGGTCTGGATCGCCTTCACGCAGACCATGGACTCAAAACCGCCGGCGGCGCCCAGAAGGTGTCCGGTCATGGACTTGGTGCTGGAAATGGGGGTCTTGTAGGCATGCTCACCCAGCGCCAGCTTCAGCGCCTTGGTCTCCACGGCGTCATTCATGACAGTGCTGGTGCCGTGGGCATTCACATAGCCCACGTCCTCGGGAGAGACTCCCGCGCGCTGCAGGGCAATGCCAATGGCGCGGGCTGCGCCGCTGCCGTCAGAAGAGGGCGCGGTCACGTGATACGCATCGCCGGTGGCGCCATATCCCGTGACCTCCGCCAGGATCCGAGCGCCGCGGGCGCGGGCGTGCTCCAGCTCCTCCAGCATCAGCACGCCGGCGCCAGAGCCCGGCACGAAGCCATCGCGCTCGGCATCGAAGGGCCGGCTGGCTCCCTGGGGATCGGCGTTGTTGGCGGAAAGCGCCTTCATGGACCCGAAGGCGGCGACTCCAAGATTCATGATGCCATTCTCCGTGCCGCCGCACATGACGGCGTCTGCGTCGCCGCGGCGAATCACCCAGGAGGCCTCGCCGATGGCGTGCAGGCCGCTGGCGCACGCGGAGACAATCCCGAAGTTGGGTCCCTGGAGATGATGGCGGATTGCCACCACGCCCGACGCCATGTCGCCAATCATCATGGGGACGGTCATGGGGGAGACATGCCGGGGGCCCTCTTTGGCCAGCACACCATCCTGTGCCGTGATGGTCTGCAACCCGCCAATGCCGGAGGAGATCATGACGCCGATGCGCTCGGGCTCGATATTCTCGCCCGCCTTCAGACCACTGTCCGCCATGACCTGGTCACTGGCCGCCACCGCATACCAGCAGAAGGGATCCATGCGGCGCTGCTCCTTCAAAGAGAGATACTTCTCCAGGTCCAGCCCACGCACCTGCCCGCCAATCCGGCAACGATACTCCTCGCCGTAGCCCTCCAACAGCGAAATGCCGCTGACACCAGACAGCAGGTTCGACCAGACCTCCTCCACGGAAGACCCCAGGGGCGAGACTACACCCAGACCCGTTACCACGACACGACGGCCGAATCGCTCCATCTCAGTTCTCCTACTGCCTCTCTCTCAAAAAAACCACAACAACGCACCCCCTCCGCGTACGCCCGCACGCGCGACACAAAAAAGACGCCGAAAGGGCACAAGCCCGGCGCACACAACAAAAGGGGAATCAATCAAAAAAGGGCCACAATCTCAGAAAGACTGCGGCCCTGTCAAATCAAATGCAGGAAGACTGCAAGAATCAGCCCTCGGCGCCCTTCTTCTCGGCGATGGCCTTCTCGATGTACTCCGCAGCCTTGCCGACCGTCTGCATGTTCTCCACCACATCATCCGGAATGGTGTTCAGGTCGAACTCGCTCTCAAACTTCATCACGAGCTCCACAATGTCCAGGGAATCCGCGTTCAGATCCTCGATGAAACGGGCGGTGGGGACCACCTGGTCCTCACGGACACCAAGCTGCTCCACGATGACGGCACGGACACGCTCCAAAACACTGTTCTCTGCTTCCATAAGAAACGAAACTCCTAATCGATGGGATGTTGAAAAAAGTGACAGAAAAAAGGCGGAACAAGGGAAGAAAACTGGACAACGGCGCAAAATTCATGACAAAATGCGCAAATTCTCCCCTTTTGGTAGAATGTCTTCGTAAAATAATGCCTCCCCACCGTTTTTCAAGTCATGCGCCACCCCCTGCCCGGCTGGCGCGGGAGCGGCGAGTGTGGGGGGATTTGGCTCTACATAGCCAGGCCGCCGTCCACAGAGAGGACCTGTCCGGTGATATATCCGGCGGCGGGGGACGCCAGGAAGAGCACCGCGCTGGCGATCTCGGCGGGCTGTGCGATTCTTCCCAGGGGGATCTGAGTCTTGAGCTTTTCCTTGGCGGCCTCGGGGAGTGCGTCGGTCATGGCGGTCTGGACGAATCCGGGCGCCACGGCATTGACGGTGATGGAGCGGCTCGCCAGCTCTCGCGCCACGGCCTTGGTGAGTCCCAGGATGCCGGCCTTTGCGGCGGCGTAGTTGGCCTGTCCGGGATTGCCCATGATTCCGACCACGGAGGAGATGCTGACGATGCGTCCGTGGCGTTGTTTGAGCATGGGTCTCACGGCAGCGCGGATGCAGTTATAGACGCCCTTGAGGTTGGTATCCAGCACGGCATCCCAGTCCTCCTCGGGGAGTCTCATGACCAAGTTGTCGCGGGTGATTCCGGCGTTGTTCACGAGGACATCCAGCTGCTGCCCGAAGTCCTGAAGGATCTGGTCGAAGGTCTTCTGGACCTCGGCGGTATTCTTGATATCGCAGGCGTATCCACTCACCATCTCTGCGGGGACCTGGCAGAGAGAGGCCACCTCGCTGGCGGCCGCCTGCGCACTCTCCAGACGAGTGCCCAACAGCGCCACCCGTGCGCCCTCCTTCACGAAGCTCTCCACAATGGCGCGCCCGATGCCTCTGGTTCCGCCCGTCACCACGGCGGTCTGTCCCGCTAAAATACCCATAAAAAAAATCCTGTCTCCTGCGTTGCGTTGGGGATCGTTTTCGTTCTGAGAAAAATTCCTACAGTTCCATGGAATGGACGGGGAATCCGCGGCGGATGCGTCGGCAGAGTCCCTGGAGGACCTTTCCGGGGCCAGTCTCCTCCATGGCGTCGCTGCAATCCATGAGCTTTCCGGCGCACTGTTCCCAGCGGACGGGCGAGCACACCTGCCGTCCCAATAGATCCCGGAGGGAGGGGCTTCCCGGGGCATTGGTCCAGTCGCCAGTCACATTGTGGACCATGGGGATTGCGGGATCCTGGATGTCAACGGTATCCAGATATTCCCGGAAGGCCTTCGCCGCGTCCTCCATGAGGGGCGAATGGAAGGCGCCGGCCACCGTCAGCTTCTGGAGCTTCATCGCCTTTCCCTCCAAGAGAGAAAGGCATTTCTCCACATTCTCCTGAAGACCACTGACAATGCGCTGACCCGGGCAATTGTAGTTGGCAATCCACACGCCCGCTTCCCGGCAGGCCGCCTCCAGCTCCTCCTCGGGACAGCCCACCACCGCGCCCATGGCGCCGGACTGCCGCTTGCAGCACTGGTCCATGAGCTCGCCGCGACGCGCCACCATGCGCAGGCCCGTCTCAAAATCCACCGCCCCCGCCGCAGTCAAAGCGGAGAGCTCTCCCAGAGAGAGCCCGCCCACTGCCACGGGCTTCCAATCCTCGCCCGCCTTCTCCCGGAAGGCTGCGTAGCCCGCCAGGCTGCAGACGAAGATCGCCGGTTGGCAGGCGGCGCAGGCGGTGAGTTCCTCCATGGTGCCCTCGAAGCACAGATGCGAGATGGACCACCCGAGCACGGCATCCGCACGACGGAAGACCTCCGCCGCCGCGCGGGATTCCTGGCAAAGCGCAGCGCCCATGCCGGGGTGCTGGGCGCCCTGCCCTGCGAAGATAAATGCGGTCCTGTTTTCCATGGTCAAGAAAGATGTTTTTGGCGACGCCGCCCCAATTCGGGGATTCAAGAAAGCCGACATCCCGAGAAATGTGGAATGTCGGCCTGTGCGAATGAGAGAGAGGAATCCTCCCCTCCCGTGAAAATGAAATTGCGTGGAATCGGAGAGACTCCTTTCCGCCAGCTACTCGAGGGTGTCCAGCGCGTACTGGTGGACCGCTTCCACGATGCGGCCGTTCATCTGATTGCAGATCAGCTCGGCCACCGCGCGAATGCCATTGGCCACACCGTGACCCTGGAAATTCCCGTGTCCAATGACACAGCAGCCCTTCACGCCCAACAACGGCGCACCGCCCACTTCGCTGGCGTCCGTGCGGCGCTTGAGCTCGCCGAAGGCGCCCTTGCAGAGCAGTCCACCCACCTTCCAGAGGGTCTTCTGCATCACGGACTCCTTGATCATGCCCGCCAGTGCCTTGGAGAGCTGCTCGCTGGTCTTCAGGACGATATTGCCCACGAAGCCATCGCAGACCACCACGTCCACTACATCGCGGAAGAGGTCATGGCCCTCCACATTGCCCACAAAATGAATGCCGGGCATCTTCTTGAGCAGCGCGTAGGCCTCCTGGACCTGACGGTTGCCCTTGCCTTCCTCCGTGCCATTGCTCAAGAGACCCACGCGCGGCTCGGAAAGCCCCAGGGTCTGCTTTGCATAGAGGTCGCCCATGACCGCAAAGTGCGCCAGCATCAGCGCCGTGCAATCCACCGTGGCGCCGGAGTCCATCAGGACCCATGGGTGCTTTTCGCCAGGCAAAACCGTGGCGATGCCGGGACGCGAGAGCCCCTCCAGCATCCGCCACTTCAGGAAGGAGGCGCCCACCGCGGCGCCCGTATTGCCCGCGCTGAAGACGCCGCCGGCACGGCCCTGCTTCACCATGTCCATGGCGACCGAGATGGAGCTGCGGGGCTTCTCCCGCAATGCGCGGACGGGGTGCTCGTCCATGCCCACCACCTGTGGCGCGTCCTCGAAGGAGAGCCGGGGATCCGATTCGGAGACGCCGCGCTCCTTCAGACCGCGGATCACCTCGTCACGGGGTCCCACCAGGAGATAGGCGTAGTCCTCGCCAAAGCGCGTCAGCGCCTCCGCGACTCCATCCAGGACGGCGGCGGGCGCAAAGTCGCCTCCCATCATATCCACGGCAACGACGGCCTTCGGTTCGGACATATTTCGTGCGATCGATTGAAAAAACTCCGGCGCCGGCGAGGTCCCCCCTCGACGCGCCGCGTGTTTAAAAACAAACTGCGAAACCCCTCGAGTGGATTTCGCAGATTGATCGGGAGAGTATGACTCTATCGTCTCCCAGGCGATGCCTTATGCTTCCTTGCCCTTGAGCTGGAGCACCTGCTTGCCATCATAGTAACCGCAAGCGGTGCAGATCCGGTGAGGCAGGCAGGGTGCGCCGCAGTTGGTGCAGGTATGGGCCTCCAGGCCGCGATAGCGGATCTGGGCCTTGCGCTGACGGACACGCATCTTGGACTTCTTGCACTGCTGAACAGCCATTGTTCTCTAAGCTCCTGATTTCGTTGATGACTTGTCGCCTCACCCGCGGGGGAAAAAGCCCCGTCGGACGGGCGGTTTCTAATTTGACAAAAAAAGTGCTCGTCACTCCTTGGGGGAGAGACCATCCAGGGCGGACCATGGATTCTCCTCTTCGAAGCCCTCCTCGCCCTCGTCGGGACAGCCGCAAGGACCCTCGTTCAGGTTCGCCCCGCAATGCGGGCACAACCCCAGGCAGTCTTCACGGCAGAGGAATCTCTGCGGAAAAGCCATTAATATATCCTCTCGAAGTCCGTCTGACAGATCAACCGTGGTTCCGAAGGCATTCTCCACCTCGTGGCAGACGTCATCCGTCTCGATCTTCCAGGAATACGGGGTCTCGCAACGGTCGCAGATCGCCTCCATCTGGACGGAGAGCCTTCCCTGCACCAGCAGGTCGTTGCCGCCATTGATGGCCTCCAGGCGGAGGTGATACTCCACCGGCGAGAGGAAGCGGAAGCGCTCCTCGTCCTCCAGGGAGAGCTCCTCGGCAGGCACGCTGCCAGAGAGCTCCAGTCCCTCCGGCGGCAGATCCACCAAGTCGAACTGCACGCCGCGCACGGGCTTGTTAGAGAATTCGCTCATGGACGCGGGAGGCGGCTACTTAAGGAGTCCCAGGGACCGCATGGTCCTCATGAGGGTCTCCCGGTTTGCGGCGCCCATTTCGCAGAGCGGCAGGCGGTATTCCTCGGCCATGAGTCCCATGGCGGCCATGGCGGCCTTCACGGGGATGGGGTTTGCCTCCAGGAAGAGGTCGTGCGCCAGGGGATAGAAGCGGCGGTGGATCGCCTGCGCCTTCGTGTAGTCGCCCGCGAGCGCCAGCCGGCACATCTCGGAGTAGGCCTCGGGCGCCACATTGGAGAGGACGCTGATCACGCCGGAGGCGCCCACGCACATCATGGGCAGCGCCAGGCTGTCGTCGCCAGAGAGGATGGTCAGATCGCAGATGCGTCGGATGGCATTGACGCGCTCCACGCTGCCGGCGGCCTCCTTGATGGCGGCCACCTGCGGATGCTTCGCCAGACGCGCCACCACATCCAGGGGGATCTCCTTGCCGGTGCGTCCAGGCACATTGTAGAGGATGATGGGCAGCTTGGTGCACTCCGCCACGGTGGTGAAGTGTCGATAGAGTCCCTCGGAGGAGGGCTTGTTGTAGTAGGGAGTCACCTGCAAGGTGGCATCCACCTGCATATCCGCCACCGCCTTGGTCAAGCGGATGGCCTCCTCCGTGGAGTTGCCGCCCGTGCCCGCGATGACCTGGCAACGACCAGCCACCTTCTCCGCCACAAAGCGGATGACATCGATATGCTCCTCCATGGTCAAAGTGGGAGACTCGCCCGTGGTGCCCACGGGGACCACGCCGGCCACGCCGCCGGCAATCTGACGCTCCAGCAACGCCTCCATGGCGGGATAATCCACCACTCCATTGCGGAAAGGAGTGACAAGCGCAGTGTAGCAACCCTGGAGTTTCATGGCAGGAATAAAAAAAGAGTGGGGAATTGGGAGGGAAGGATTTCTGCCGCAGCAGTCGCGCGGAAAGCGTGCTTACTATAATTCCCGCCCGGGGGGCAGAAGGAGCATGCAGTCACCGTAGCTGAAGAAGCGGTAGCGTTCCTGGACGGCCTGGTGGTAGGCCTCCATGACCTGGTCGTGGGGTGCCAGGCAGCAGACCAGCATCAGGAGCGTGGACTGCGGGAGATGGAAGTTCGTGAGCAGTCCGTCGGTAACCCGGAGCTTCTTCGGGGGATAGAGGAAGATGCTGGTGCGGCCGGTGCCGGGAATCACTCTTCCGAGGTTCTCGGGATCGGCGCAGGTCTCCAGAGTGCGCACGGAGGTCGTGCCCATGCAGAAGACCTTCCCGCCACGCTCGTGGGTGCCATTGATGACATCCGCGGCCTCCTGGGGCAGGAAATACCGCTCTTCGTGCATCACGTGCTCCTCGATGGTCTTGCTCTCCACGGGCCGGAAGGTCCCCGCGCCCACATGGAGGGTGACTCGCGCCAAGGAGACGCCCTTCGCCTCCAGCTCCGCCAGGATCTCCGGCGTCAAGTGCAATCCCGCCGTGGGACACGCCACGCTTCCGGGATTCCGCGCATAGACGGTCTGGTAGTCCTCCTTGTCGGACTCCTCCGCCTCACGGGTGATGTAGGGCGGCAGCGGCGTCTTGCCGTATTTCTCCAGGATCTCCAGGACATCGTCGCGGTCGAACTCCACCAGACAGGCGCCATCGGGCGCCTTCTCCAGCACAGTGAGGCCACTGCCATCGCCATCCAGCACAATGCGGGCGCCAATGCGCAGGCGCCGACCCGGCTTCAGGAAGACCTGCCACTGACGGCCGCCACGGCTCTCCAGCATGAAGACCTGCACCTTCCCCATGGTCTCGGGACGATGCCCCCAGAGGCGCGCGGGAATCACCCTGGTGTCGTTGAGCACCAGGCAATCCCCCGGCTGCAGATACTCCGCGAAGTGGTGGAAATCGGTGGAGAGCCTCCGACCGGTGTCGCGCTCCATGACGAGCATCCGAGCCGCCGCGCGATCCGCCAAGGGCCGCTGCGCAATGAGCTCGGGAGGCAATTCGAAGTCAAAATCGGATACAAGCATTCTCGTTCCCCTTGCCGGACAGAACCGTCCAGCGCCGCCGCCGCGGCTAATCCCGTGCGCCCTTCACGGCGCGCTCGGCCTCCCGGCGGTCCAGCTGCTCCTTCATGGCGTCGCGCTTGTCGTGGAGGTTCTTTCCGCGGCAGACGCCGATGTCCAGCTTGATGTGCCCCCGGTCGTCAAAATAGGCCTCCAGGGGGATAATGGTCAGTCCCTTCGCCTCCGTGGAGCGCTTCAGCTTCCGGATCTCCTTCTTGTGCAAGAGCAGCTGCCGCTGCCGCAGAGGCGCATGGTTGTTATAGCTCCCCATGGCATACGGCGCGATATTGCATCCCAGCAACTGCGCATTTCCGCGCTGGTCGATGGCGATGTAGGACTGCGCCAGGGACATCCCGCCATTCCGGCAGGACTTCACTTCCGTGCCGGTCAGGGCAATGCCCGCCTGGAGCTTCTCCAGCACCTGGTAGTCGTGGTATGCCCGCTTGTTTTGGCAGATGTTCTTCATGGGGAGAGAAAAGAGAGATCAAGGGTGGCCGCTACTCGTTGCCGCCGCTCCAGCCCCACTTCTTCAGGACCTTCTTGCGCAGACGGATGCTCTTGGGAGTCACCTCCATCAGCTCGTCGTCGTTGATGAAGCTGATGCAGTCCTCCAGGCTCATCTGCACCGGCGGAGTCAGGATGATGTTCTCGTCAGAGCCCGCAGCACGGACATTGGTCAGCTTCTTCGCCTTGCCGGGATTCACCAGCATATCGCCCTCACGGGCATTCTCGCCGATGATCTGCCCCGCGTAGATCTTCACGTTGGGGCCCAGGAAGAGTCGCCCGCGCTCCTGCAGATTGAACAGCGCGTAGGGCACCGCATCGCAGGCGCACATGGAGACCATGGCGCCATGCTGGCGGTAGACGATCTCGCCCGCGTAGGGCTCGTAGCCGCTGAAGAGGTAGTTCATCACGCCCAGACCCTTGGTGTCCGTCATGAACTCGGAGCGGTAGCCCAGCAGTCCGCGGGTGGGAATCAGGTAGACGATGCGCGCCATGCCGTTGTCCGTATCCATGGACTGGATGCGGCCCTTCCGCAACCCCAGTTTCTCCATGACGGGACCCACGTAATTCTGGTCCACATCCACGGTCAATTCCTCGAAGGGCTCCAGCTTCTCGCCATTGGGACCAGTCTGGAAGATCACCACAGGACGGGTGCACTCCATCTCGTAGCCCTCACGGCGCATCTGCTCAATGAGCACCGACAGATGCAACTCGCCACGCCCAGAGACCGTGAAGCCCTGCCCCACGCCCAACGGCACCACCTGCAACGCCACATCGGACATGGTCTCGCGGCGGAGACGCTCCTCCAGATGGCTGCTGGTGACGAAGGTGCCCTCCTGCCCCGCGAAGGGGGAGGCATTGGGCAGGAAGTTCATGGAGATGGTGGGCGGATCGATGGGCATAGGCGGCAGGGGAATGGGATTCTCCGGAGAGGTGTAGGTGCATCCCACCGTCACGTCGTTCATGCCCGCAATGCCCACGATATCGCCGCAGGAGGCCTCGTTGACCTGGAATTTCTTGTTGGACTCAAAGCGGAAGATCTGGGCAATGCGGGCGGGCTTCAGAGTGCCGTCACGCATGGCCACCACCGTGGCCTGGTTGATGTCGATCTTTCCGCTGGTGATCTTGCCAATGCCAATACGGCCCAGGTAGGGAGAGTAGTCCAGGGTGGAGATCAGCACCTGCAGGGGACCATCGGGAGAGCCCTTGGGCGCCGGAATGTCCTTGATGATGTGCTCGCACAGCGCCGTCAGGTCCTTGCGCTCGTCATCCAGGTTGTCCACGGACCAGCCGTCACGGCCGGAGGCATACACCACCGGGAAGTCCAGAAGGTCGTCGGGGGCGTTCAGGCGCACGAAGAGGTCGAAGACCTGGTCCACCGCCCAGTAGGGACGCGCGGCGGGCTTGTCGATCTTGTTGATGACCACCACGATGGGCAGAGAGAGGGAGAGCGCCTTCTTCAGCACGAAGAAGGTCTGGGGCATGGGGCCCTCCTGGGCGTCCACCAGCAACAACGCACCATCCGCCATCTTCAACACACGCTCCACCTGACCGCCAAAGTCCGCGTGTCCGGGAGTGTCGATGATGTTGATGGTGTAGTCCTTATACATGAAGGACCCATTCTTGCTCGTGATGGTGATGCCACGCTCACGCTCAATGGCGTTGGAGTCCATCATGCACTCCTCCACCTTCTGGTTGTCACGGAACATGCCGCTAAACTTGAAGAGCTGGTCCACCAACGTGGTCTTGCCATGGTCGACATGCGCGATGATGGCAATGTTGCGAATCTTCGACTGGTCCATCAATTTCCCTCTCCTCCCACCTAAATCCCAGGGAGGACACTGCTAAAAACGAAAAATCCGACGCCATCAGCTACTCCAATGACGCCACGAAAAAATAACGACATCCCGAAAATCCCGTTAAAATAACTCGTAATAGGGATTCTGTCGCCTTTTGACAGGAATTGGCAGAATCAATGCCCCCACCCCACCGCCCCTCTTGAAAAAAAGGAGGAAGGAGGAAGGAGGAAGGAGGAAGTTAGGCCAGGGCCAATGCCGCGGCGTATCAACGCCGCGGAAGTGGCTAGTGGCTAGCTGTTAGCCGTTAGTTGTTTGGACGCTCCGCGGGAATTCCGCCGCACTGGCGGCGGTATACCAGTACCGCGGCACAGAGCCGCGGAAGAGCGCCTGCGGCACCTTATAAACTAATCACTAACCACTAATTGCTAAGTACTTACGGCGCAAACGCGCCGTTCAGGCGGCGGTATACCAGTACCGCGGAAGCCGCGGAAGAGCCGCGCAGCGACCTTATTAACTAGCCACTAACCACTAATTGCTAAGCACTTACGGCGCTTTCTAGCGCCGTTTACGGAAGAGCGCCTGCGGCACCTTATAAA
>CAZMWS010000009.1:0-19647 GCA_964570085.1 uncultured Lentisphaeraceae bacterium
AATTCCAGTGCGGGGCATTTTTCGCCGCGCCAGCGGCTCTCCAGGGACTGCGGGAGCTCTTCCGGAAGTCGCCAGAGTTCCGAGAGTGGTCGGCCTTGGAATTCCGGGGCGGGGGCATTGGGTTCTAGGAGGCTCTCTATGCCGGTGCCGCGGATGATGACCAGGTCCGGATTCAGGGTCAGACTGGCCACCCGGGGTTCCGGCGTCACGCGGACGCGTTCCCGCAGATACGGGAGGATCTCTTCGCGGGAGGCGATGCGGTAGGGATCATTGCGGAAGAGTGGCCAGAGGACGAAATCGCCATCGAAGACTCCGCGGGCATTCAGGACGGCGTAGTCTGGGGCGGCATCGCCGCCGTCGGCAGTGAAGGACCGTGCGGGGTATCGGTGGAAGACGGGGAAGAACCAGTGCCCGTTATGGTGCAGAGCCAGTGGCGCGCTGTTGCAGGTGACCTCCGCTACTAGGGTCACCAGATAGAGCGCCGTCAGCAACAGGAAGCTCCACCATCCGCGACGCAGGCGGCGGAACCGCCTGAGGCGCTTGCCAAAGAGTGGACTGGGCTTCCAGAAGGACATAGTGTCGGGTAGGAGATAGGGTGGGAGATTTTATTTCAGGGCCTTTCGGGTGGACTTGGGGGATTCCAGGCCCTCTTTCAGGTGGAAACGCCGTCCTGCGGCCTCGCCGGCGGCGCGGTGCTCTTTGGAGAGCATGGTTGCGGTGTGGTGGTGGGAGCGCAGTCGGGGATAGACCCACCGGCAGTATTCCTCCAGATGCGTGCGGTCCCATTGCACCAGTGCGCGCATCTCCGGACGCTGATTCTGCTCCCTCAGCGCCTGTCGGAAGCCATCCAGGACTCCCAGCTCGAAGTCCCGCCGCACGCGCGTGTGGGAGAGTGCCTGTCCCAGCATGAGTGGCGGCAGCTGGTAGAGTGCCTGTTTCATGTAGGAGTGCAGGCAGTCGTAGACGTAGGTGGCGATGCGCAGGTCTTTTCGGGTGCCGCAGATGCTCAGCTGGTGGCAGAGTGTCCCGGGGCGGGGCGCTTCCAGATCGGGGACATTCTCCCAGATGGCGCGCACGTGGTAGAATTCCTGGAGGATGCTCGCCAGGGTGGATTCCCGGATCTCCATGCGGGAGAGTGGACATCCCAGAAGGATGGTGTAGTAGTCGCTGCCCTCGGTCCGCTCCTCCTGGATCTCGCCGTAGGTCTCCTGGTAGCGCGCCTCCAATTCCCGCGCCTTCAACAACGCGGAACGCGCTTCTTCTTCGTTGGGACTCTTCGAGAGCGACAACAGCTTCCGGATCTTTATCAGCAGCCGGGACTGCGGAGTCAGGGCGCCCTCCGATTCCTCGGAGGAGTCCTCTTCTTCGCGGTAGACCACCTGGTCCAGCGTCGGGTAGTCACCCGATGCCTGGGGACGCGCCCCCAGCGCCTTGCACGCCGAAAGAAAGCGCGAACCATGGGGCGCTTCGTCCAATCCGGGATAGAGCACCTCCACCAGCTGGTGCGCCATCTCGTGGCGCACGACATCCACCACCGCATACCAGGGATGCTCCAGGATCAGCCGCTCGTTCAGCTCAATGCACTGCACGCGTCCGCCGCGCCACTGTCCCCACCGACCCGGCAACTCCTGGGTGATCGAGAAGAGCGGCCGGTGCATCAGCGCACGCTGGCTGGAGGGCAAACGCAGGACTGCGTCGTCCCACTCCCGCTCTAGAGCCTTGGAGAGTACGCTGGTGAAGAAGGAAGGCATGAAGAAAAGGAGGAAGGAGGAAGTTTGTGGGAATGTCCTGCGGCGGAAGCGCAATAACTTAACGCTGCTGTGGGTGGCTGGCGTGTTTGTGGAGGTGGTGTGGGTGTGTTGTCGGGCGTGTCTTGTGGGCGAATTGCAGTTGTCAGAAAGTGTCTTATATTACACGACTTCCGGCCGCTGCTATGGCGCCAGACGGCCATCGTGCGGGCATTCTCCGCGCGATTCTTTCCCCTTTGCGCCCCGTATCTCCCCTAGACAGAGTCAACAAAATCACTAACCCGCGTATGAGTAACATTGAATTAGACAACATGCCGTCGATGGAAGAGCTGCTGCAGGGCGGCTCCACACAGGCGAAGAGCATCCAGGAAAACACCATCGTCAACGGCACGATTGCCCAGAAGAACGAGAACGGAATTCTCCTCGACGTGGGTGGCAAGTCCGAATCCTTCATTGATCGCAGCGATCTGAAGAATTTCGATGATCTGAAGGTTGACGACGAGCTCGAGGTCTATGTCGAGCGCGTCGAGGGTGAGAACAGCGCTCCCCAGGTCTCCGTGAAGAAGGCCGAGGCCCAGCGCGCCTGGAATGACATCATCGAGAATCACCAGGAGGGCTCCATCATCAAGGGCCGCATCACCAGCCGCGTGAAGGGTGGTTTCATCGTGGATGTGGGCGTGGAGGCCTTCCTGCCCGGCTCCCAGGTGGATCTGGGCGCACCCCGCGACCTGGATTCCTACGTGGACCAGGAGATGGATTTCAAGATCATTAAGATCAACACCGAGCGCAAGAATGTGGTGCTCTCCCGCCGCGAGATCCTCGAGGAGGAGCGCAACCGCCTTCGCGCCAAGCTGCTGGAGGAGCTCCAGCCCGGCCAGATCCGCAAGGGTATCGTCAAGAACATCACCGACTTCGGTGCCTTCGTGGACCTCAACGGCATGGATGGTCTGCTCCACATCACCGACATGAGCTGGAGCCGCGTCACGGATCCCCACACCGTGGTCCACAAGGACCAGGAGCTGGAGGTCATGATCCTCGAGGTCGACAAAGAGCGTCAGCGCGTCTCCCTGGGCCTCAAGCAGAAGGAGGGCAACCCCTGGGATACCGTCGACGTCAAGTACCCCGTCAACAGCCGCGTTCACGGCAAGGTTGTCAACGTCATGCCCTACGGCGCCTTTGTGGAGCTGGAGGAGGGCATTGAGGGCCTCATCCACGTCACCGAGATGAGCTGGACCAAGAAGGTCAATCGCGCCAGCGATGTGCTCAACATTGGCGACGAGGTGGATGCCGTGGTGCTGGCCGTGCACAAGGGCGACCGCAAGATCTCCCTGGGTCTGCGCCAGGCTCAGCCCAATCCCTGGGAGCTCATCAAGGAGAAGTATCCGAAGGGCACCCGCATCAAGGGCAAGGTCCGCAACATGACCGGCTATGGCGCCTTCGTCCAGATCCAGGACGACATCGATGGCATGATCCACGTCTCCGACATGAGCTGGATCCGCAAGATCAACCATCCCTCCGAAGTGCTCCAGAAGGGCATGGAGGTCGAGGCCGTCATCCAGGACGTGGATGTGGAGAACCAGCGCATCAGCCTCTCCATGAAGAAGCTCACCGATGATCCCTGGCAGAACATCCAGGAGAAGTACAAGGTCGGCGACACCGTCACCGGTAAGGTCACCAAGCTGGCCAGCTTCGGCGCCTTCGTGGAACTCGATGGCGGCATCGATGGACTCATCCACATCTCCGAGCTCTCCGATGAGCGCGTGAACCGCGTCAAGGATGTGGTCAATGTCGGTCAGACCGTCACCGCCCGCGTGAAGAATATCTCCACCGACGAGCGCCGCATCGGCCTCACCATGAAGACCGGCAACGCCACCTTCGAGAACAACGAGCGTCCCACCGCGGGCGCGACCTTCTCCAGCACCCCCGAGGTCTCCGGACTCGGCGGACTCTCCGCCGCCTTCGACGCCGCTCTCGGCGCCAAGGAGAATACTCTCGAGGTCGACGGAACCGAGAAGTAGGAGTGCAATCTCCCGGCATCGCCCACAGGGCGCGTGCCGGGAGAATGCACGACGCAAAAAGGGCCCCACGGCAGTAATGCCGCGGGGCCCTTTTTGCGTCAATGAGGAAGAAGCAAAAAAAAGGAGGAAGGAGGAAGGAGGAAGTGAGGTCGCTGCGCGGCTCTTTCGCGGCGTGAGCGCCGCGGTACTGGTACCGCCGCCTCATAGCGGCGGAAGAGTGCCGCAGGCACCGTATAGATCTACTCCCTACTCCCTGCTCCCTTCTCTATACTCCCTGCTCCCTACTCCCTGCTCCCTTCTACCTAGTTAGGCGGGGGCGCGCTGCCCCGCTCCCCCGCTCCCCCGCTCCCCCGCTCCCCCGCGCTGTGTTTCTCTAGCGCTGTGCAACACAGCGGCGCCAATGAGGGTGCGGTTATGGGAGTGGCAAAATAACGAACGGACGGGGCTTGCCGCCCCCGCTTCCCTGCTCCCCTGCGCTGTGTTTCCCTAGCACTGTGCAACACAGCGGCGCCAATGAGGGTGCGGTTATGGGAGGGGCAAAATCAAACGAACGGACGGGGCTTGCCGCCCCCGGACCCCCGCTATTATTCTAGTGTTTTTGGGGGAAAGTTGAGAATTCCTAACCCGAAATTGCGCGCCAATACGGGCGCGCTTTAACGCACGCGCCGGGTTTTCCCGGCGCGGGGGTTCGCATCCGCGAAACCCTGGCCGAACTTCCTCCTTTCTCCCTCCTCCTTCCTCCTTTTTTCCCATTTCCCCCCCTCTTACTTCCCTATTTATTCCTTTCTCGTATAGATGAGGCTTCCTTTGGGGACGAATCCGTGGTCGGAGCCCTGGAACCAGTGGATGGTCTTGGGGCATTTGAGGTTATTGTAGAGGACGGCGATGCCGGAGGGCGGGCAGACGTAGTCTCCCAGGCCGGCGCGGGTGATTTCCACGGGGCAGTGGATACGGTGTGCCATGTGGATGGTGTCGTAGTATTCCAGTGCGGGGGTGTAGGGGATTTTCCAGGGTCCGAAGACTCGTCCCAGCTGTCCCTGTCCGGCGATATCGGCGTGCCAGGGCACGGTGGGTTTTGCGAGTGTGACATCGGGATCCAGTGCCGCGGCCCAGATGGACTGGAGTCCGCCCTGGCTGGAGCCCTCGACGATGAGGTCCTTCTGGTTCCACTGGGGGAGGGTCTTGGCGACTTGGAGGGCGCGCATGACGCGGAGTGCCATTCCGTGGAAGTATGCGGTATCGCGGTTCTGGTTTTCGCGGTAATCGAAGGCGTATCCCATTCCCTGCTCATTGGCGAGGGCCTTTTCGAAGGCGTCGTAGTAGGCCTGTTCGCGTCCCATGTCGGTGCCGTGTGCGCCAACATCCATGCGGATCACCTCGGTCTCGTTCATCCAGGAGGGATCGCGATACTGTGGTCCGGCGAAGCCGTATCCGTGGAATCCGACGACCACGGGCAGGGACTTCTCTGCGGCGTTCTTGGGGATGCAGAGCCAGGCGGTCATGGGGCGGGGACCCAGGCAGTTCGCGGTGACCTTGTAGACGGTGCACTGATCCTTTTCCAGGGCGGGCTCGATTTTCGTCTTCAGGGGAAGATCCAGCAGCGCCTGTCGTTGGTCATCCCAGTATTCGTCGAAGTCCGCGGGGGCGGGGACTCCCTGGAGGAGTTCCGGGTGGACTGCGGCGCCGGCGGTCAGGTATGCGTCGCCGCCGAAGGCGAACTGCAGTTTCTTGCCGTCCTGGTCCAGGAAGTCGACATGGAGCCAGAGGAATCCATTGGATGCCAGGGATCCCTGGATGGTATTTGTGATAGCGGGATCCCACTCCTGGACGCCGGTGCTGCTTTGTCCGTCATCGCCGCGGAGGCACCAGGAGAGCTTTGTGCCCTTCGGGATCTGGTCGTTGTATTCGCCGAAGTTGACGGTGAAGACGATGGGTTCGTCGATTTCGTAGGTAAGGGGGTCTTTGTCGGTGCTGGCGTTGATGTAGGTCAGTGCCTCGGGAAGCGGCATGGCCAGGAGTGCCGCGGTGAGGGTGAGCAGGAGGAGGAATGCGTGTCTCATGGTATGTGGACTTCCTGGGGTTATTTCTCGATCTTCAGGAGCATGGCGTGTCCGGGAGCGATCCAGTAGTTTTCGCCGCCGAACCATCCGAGCTCGCCCTTTCGCTTTTGGCTGCAGACACGGATGTTCTCGGGGGTGCCGTTTCGCCACTGGAGGTCGTTGATGTGTGTGGAGAGCTTCAGGTCCTTGTTGAGGACCATGACGTAGATGTCGCCATTTTCACGGTCGCGGAATTCGCCGATGGCCAGGGACTGGTTTGGCTGTGAGACGCCCATGATCAGGCTATCGGGTCCGGGGGCGTCCGCGCGTTCCATGGGGGCGGTGGGCTGGAAGTGGTAGACCGCGGTGGATTCCAGGCGATTCAGGATGGGCGCCAGGCATTTGACGGAGTTGTTGACGGCGCGCATGGCGTACCAGGTCTCGGTGCGGTTTCCGTAGGAATCCAGGGGGGAGTGCCGGTAGTTTGTCAGCATGGGATCGAAGTAGGTGAAGTAGAGGATTCCCTTTGCGCCGTAGAGCAGTGCGCTGTAGACCTCGAAGAAGAGGTCGTCTTCGGTGGGAATGCGGTAGAGGAGGTGTCCCACGGAGAGGAGGCAGACCTCCATGGGCACGCCGGATTCCAGGGCCACCTCGCGGCATTCTGCCAGCTGTGTCCAGTAGCGGGGGCGGAGGGGCTCGTTGGGGTCCTCGAAGAGTGCATAGAAGTCGTATCCCAGGATGGGTGCCTTGACGGCATCCATATACTGTCTGGCGTAGTCTTTCCAGGTGGGGGCGCCCAGCTGTTCGGGGGAGGCGTAGTTTGGCAGGAGATTGATGTAGGGCCGCATGCCGGGATCTGCCTTTTTGATTTCATCGGCGGCGATGGCGAGGATGGGGAAGCGGGAGGTATTTGGTTCGTCCTGGAGGAGGTATCCGGCGATTGCGGGGTGGTGTCCGAAGTATTCCACGGTATCGCGGATGCCCTTTCGGATGGTGGCCTCGTCAACGGTCTCTGCCCAGAAGGCATCGCTGGGGATCTGGTGGTGTCCGAAGGTGTACATTCCGGCCTTCTGGATCTTGTCCAGGCACTTGGTGGTGGAGGCAAAACCGGCGATGGTGATGCCGGCCTCCGCCATGTCGTCAAAGACCTCCTGGTCGGGATCCTGGTCGAACCATTCCCAGGTGCCCCAGGCGGTGATGGGGAAGAAATCGGGATCCCCGAGTTTCGGACGATCGGCGGCGAGGAGGGTGCAGGAGAGTCCTAGCAGTGCCAGCAGGAGTGCGAGAGTGCGTTTCATGGGCGGTAAGGTGGGGGTGGGTTTCTAGGGGAAAATAGGTGTGGGGCTAATATATCCGGAGGCGTGGTGTTTTCCCTAGAAAAGGCGAGGGCCGGGCGGTGTTGGAACCGTCCGGCCCTGTGGCGTTACTCTAGGTGTGTCGTCCTAGGGATTCTGTTGTGCGTATTGATCCAGGAGAGCGGCGATGCGGAGCTTCTTTGCCTGGATGGGCGCGGGCTCCCGGGACCAGATGGCCAGATTGGTGACCAGGGACTCCTCAATCTGGAGCTCCTGGGCGGCGCTGGCCTTCCACTCGTCAGACATATTGGCGGAGTTGTTTAGCGCCTTTTCGAGGAGATCCAGGTACATCCAGTCGTCCATGCCGTCGCGCATATTCTTGAGTCGCTGGGTAGGCAGTGGGGCGTCCTTGCCGATGTAGATGAGTCGTCCATCGCCGGGGTATTTTCGGAAGGACTCTCCCTTCCAGGGTTCGGCGAGGAGCGTGGAATCGCCGTCCACGGGGGTGGTGATGTAGGATTCCTTGTATCCGCCGTTGGGGAGCTGGGTGTATTGGGTCATTCCGCAGGCACGGTAGTAGAGGAATCCATCGATGGCGTATTTCTTGGCCATGAATCCCATGAGGAGTCGGTGTCCGGCGGCGGGCTGATCCAGGAGGAGATTTGCGTAGGGACTGGTGGGTCCGCAGCAGACGTACCAGCAGACCTTGTCGCCGCGGGCGCGCGCCTGGGGGATGTGTTCCGCGTTCTTTTCGTAGGAGGTATTGAGGGGAATCCATCCGTCAATGACCTCGTCCAGTCCGTTGTGTGCGCCGAAGGTGCCGTCGTAGAGAGTGGTGTAGATGGGGATTCCGGGGGCCAGTTCGCGGACGCGCGCCAGGGAGCGCTTGATCATCTCGAACTTTTCGGGGGGCTGTTCGTCGTAGCAGTAGATGTATGCCTTGTCCAGGATTCCGGCTTCCTTGCAGCGATTGTATGCATCGGTGATCTGTGCGGCGAAGGCGTCGTCGACTTCTCGGTTGACGAAGCCCATGTTGAAGGCGGTGGCGCCGTGAGCCAGGAGCCACTTCGCGTTGTCCACGATCCAGCTGCGGTTCATGAAGAAGTAGATCTCCGCGGGATCCACGCGGTGCTGGATGAGCATGGAGGCGATCTTTTCCCAGTATGGGCGGGAATCGGGGATCGCCTTGTGGATTTCGTTTTCGTAGAGGATGCAGCAGGGAGAGAAATACGGCACGCCCTGTGTGAGGGCGAATTCGTGAACGCGGACTGCGAAGGGCATGAGGATATCGCGGTCGCCCTCGGCGGAGACCTGGATGGTTCCCTGGTAGAGGCCGGGCTTCTGGTCGGCGGGGATCTGCAGGTCCATCCACCAGCTCTGGTAGCGGTCTTTCTCCATGGCGACGGGCTTCTGGAGGTACTCGAGGATGGGGTCGGGCCAGTATCCCAGGTGTTTGATGGCGTATGCGGGATCGGTGATGGTCACGTATCCCACAGGGGAGAGTGTGATGGCGTCAGCGGGGAGGGTGGTGCCGTCTTCCAGGGCGGGGAGCTGGAGGACTTTCACGGAGACTGCCTGGAGGTCCTCGGTGGCGTAGGCGACCAGCTGGGCGGATTCGCCCTCGCCGCGTGCGGCATCCAGGGTGTATTCCGGGGTGGGTGCGTCATAGAAGGCGTAGTCCTCGCGAAGGACCTTCTCTTCCGGTGCGCACCAGAGGGCGCCCAGTCCATTGTGGAGTGCGGCATTCCGCTGGAAGATCTCCTGGTCCATGCGGGGGAAGAGCTCCTCGGCGGCGTTCTGGAGGGAGGAAATCTGTGTGTCCGTGAGGGCGGCGGGGGCTTTTCGGGAGAGGAATGCCAGGGATGCCTGGAGGGTCTTTGCGATGGCGGGGATCTGGTGGCTCAGGGATTTTTCGCGCCACTGGAAGCCGCGGGCGACCTCCTGGAGGGCGGCGGCGCGGTTGGCGGCCAGCTCTTCGGCGGACTGGACCTGCAGGGTGATGTCGCCCACGTAGAGGGAGTAGTTGATGGCGGGGCGATCGGCGAAGATGTCGATGTATTTGACGTTGGTCAGATCCATATCGCTGACCACTGCCAGGTCGAGGACGATGGTGTGCATGCCGGGCTCGTAGCGCATGCCGTCTCCCGGATGGAGATGCTTGGTCTTGGGATCGGTGTAGGTGGCGATATTCAGGTAGATCTTCTGCTGCGTTTCGCAGTAGACCTGGAGGGTGATGGTCTTTGCCTTGCTCCAGTCACGCAGGTCCTCGGGCATAAAGAGCTTGACGGAGGGCCAGCCGTTGGGGCAGGGCTTGTAGGTGAGCTTCATGGCCAGTCCCGAGGTGCCGTCGGGCCAGGGGGTCTGGGTCATGGAGAGGGATTCCGGGTAGCTCAGGCGCCACTCTTTCTGCGGAGGACGGTCTGCGCGATTCTCGAAGAGGACCACATCCTCTGCTGCGAGGGAGAGCAGGAAGAGTCCGAAGGTAAGGATAGTCAGGAGGCGTTTCATGGTCGGTCGGAAGAATTGTATGGTGGAGAGAAAAGAGGAGTCCTAGGGATTCTTCTGGGCGTATTGATCCAGGAGTTCTGCGATGCGGAGCTTCTTTGCCTGGATGGGCGCGGGCTCCTTGGACCAGTCGGAGAGACTGGTGACCAGGGAGTCCTCGACCTGGAGCTCCTGGGTGGCGCTGGCCTTCCACTTGTCAGGCATATTGGTGGGAGTGGCCAGGGCCTTCTCCAGGAGGCCCATGTACATCCAGTCGTCCATGCCGTCGCGCATATTCTTGAGTCGCTGGGTGGGCAGGGGGGCGTCTGCGCCGGGGTAGATGAGTCGGCCGTCACCGGGGTATTTCCGGAAGGACTCTCCGATCCAGGGATCGGAGAGGAGCGTGGAGTCTCCGGTTACGGGAGTGGTGATGCTGGATACTGCGTAGTTGTTGTTTGCGTCGTAGGAACTCCATCCGCAGGCGCGGTAGTAGAGGAATCCATCGATGGAGTATTTCTTCGCCATGAATCCCATGAGGAGCCGGTGAGCGGCGGCGGGCTGGTCCAGGAGGAGATTCGCGTAGGGACTCTGGGGGCTGCAGCAGACATACCAGCAGACCTTGTCGCCACGGGCACGTGCCTGGGTGACGTTATCGATATTCTTCTCGTAGGAGGTATTGAGGGGGATCCATCCGTCAATGAGGTCTTTCAGATTGCTGGCATCGCCGAAGGTCCCGTCGTAGAGAGTGGTGTAGATGGGGACATTGGGGGCCAGTTCCTGGACGCGCTCCAGGGCGGTCTTGATCGCGGCGTATTTGTCGGGCGTCGCCTCGTCGAAGCAGTAGATGTACGCCTTGTCCAGGATTCCGGCTTCCTTGCAGTTGTTGTAGGCGGTGGGGATTCGTGTGGCGAAGGTGTCGGTCAGCTGTCCGGTGAATTCGCCGGTCGAGGTGTCCTTGACCAAGTCCCCTTCTCTGAAGCTGACGAAGCCCATGTTGAAGCCATTGGCGCCGTGTTCCAGGAGCCACTTGGCGTTATCCACGAGAGTGCTCCGTTCCATGTAGAAGTAGATTTCCGCGGGATCGATGCGGTGTTGGAGGAGCATGGAGGCGATGGCCTCCCAGTATGTCCGGGTATCGCCGGAGATGATTTTCTTGATTTCGCTCTCGTAGAGGATGCAGCAGGGCGAGAAATACGGCGCGCCCTGATCTAGAGAGAATTCGTGGACGCGGACGGAGAAGGGCAGTGTGATGCTCGGGCCGCTGGCGGAGGAGAGCTGGACGGTTCCCTGGTAGAGGCCGGGCTTCTGGTCGGTGGGCACCTGGACATCCAGCCACCAGCTCTGGTAGGTCTCCTTTTCCAGGGCGATGGGCTTCTGGAGGTATTCCAGGATGGGGTCAGGCCAGTAGCCCAGGGGGCTCACGGTGTATTGGGGATTGGTGATGGTCACGTATCCCACGGGGGAGAGGGTGATGGCATCCGAGGGAATTGTGGTGCCGTCAGCCATGGTGGGCTGGCTGAGGACCTTCGCGGAGACTCCGGAGAGCGCCGAGGTGGCGAAGGCCACCAGCTGGGCGGATTCGCCCTCGCCTCGTGCGGCATCCAGGGTGTATTCCTGGGTGGGGGCGTCGTAGAAGGTGTAGCTTTCCCGCAGGACCTTCTCTTCCGGCAGGCACCATAGGGCGCCAAGGCCATTGTGGAGGGCGGCCTGGCGCTGGAAGAGGAGCTTGTCTAGCTGGGGAAAGAGCTCGTCTGCCTTGGCCTGGAGGGAGGACACCTGTTCGTCATCCGTGAAGGTGGAGGGATCCTTCGCCAGGAGCTTGAGGAGGGGCTGGAAATTCTTTTCCGGGGAGGGCGCCTGAGGCGCCAGCGCCGCCATGCGCCAGCGGAAGCCACGGGCGATCTCCTGGACGGTGGCGGCGCGCTCGGCGGCGAGCTCCTCTTCGGTCTGGATCTGGAGGGTGATGTCGCCGACGTAGATGGAATAGGTCGCGGTAGGTTTTTCGGCAAAGATATCGATATAGTTGATGGCGGACAAATCCATGTCCGTTATGGCGGTTAGGTCGAAGACGAGGGTGTGCATGCCAGGCTCGTGGATAGCGTCGCTTGACGAAGCATAGAGGCTCTTTTGTATCTTATTGCCGTCGCTGCCAATATCGGTATCCGTGGTGATTTTGATGCCGATCGTTGATCTTATTTCGCAATAGATGGGAATCGTGATAGTCTTGGCCTTGCTCCAGTCTTTTAAGTCTCCGGAGGGATAGACCTTTGTGGAGGGATAATAGGAGCTACCGTTGGTGGGGTCGTAAGGCTTATAAGTGAATTTCGCCGCCAGTCCCGAGGTGCCGTCGGGCCAGGCGGCCTGTGTTGCGGAGACGTAATTTTTGTGTGCAGTAAGGATTTTCCAATCCTCGGTGGGAGAACGGCCTGCCTTGTTTTCAACGAGATAGACATCTTCTGCGGCGAGGGGGAGCAGGAGGAGTCCGAGGATGAGGAGAGTCAGGAGGCGTTTCATGGACGGTGAGGAAGGGGTGTGGGAAATAGCGTGTCGCTAATATATCCGGAGGCGGGGCGTTTTCTCTAGGAAAGAGAAGGGCCGGACGGTGGTGGAACCATCCGGCCCTGGCGGCGTTATTCTGTGGGAATCCTAGGGATTCTGTTGTGCGTATTCATCCAGGAGTGCGGCGATGCGGAGCTTCTTTGCCTGGATAGGTGCGGGATCGCGGGACCACTCGGCGAGGTTCTTCACCAGGGAGTCCTCCACCTGGAGCTCCTTCTGGGCGCGCTCCTGCCAGTCGGCGGGCATGTTGGCGGAGTCGGAGAGCGCCTTCTCCAGCAGATCCATGTACATCCAGTCTTCCATGCCGTCGCGCATGCTCTTGAGTCGTGCGGTGGGCAGGGGGGCGTCCTTGCCGGGATAGATGAGGCGTCCATCGCCGGGGAAGTTCCGGAAGGACTCGCCCTTCCAGGGCTCGGCGAGGAGGGTGGAATTGCCGTCCACGGGGGTGGTGATGGGGCTGGTCTTGCCGTTGGACTGGGTTTCGAGCCAGCGGCAGGTGCTGTAGTAGAGGAAGCCCTCGGTGCCGTATTTCTTTGCCATGAAGCCCATGAGGAGTCGGTTTCCGGCGGCAGGCTGATCCAGGAGGATATTGGCGAAGGGGCTGGTGGGGGCGCAGCAGACATACCAGGCCACCTTGTCGCCGCGGGAACGGGCGCGCAGGACGGCGTCGGCGTTTCGGTCATAGGAGGTATTGAGGGGGATCCACTGGTCGATGACCTCGTCCAGTCCGCTGGTCTCGCCGAAGGATGCATCATAGAGTGTGGTGCAGATGGGGATTCCGGGGGCGATCTGTCGGGTGCGTCGCAGGGAGCGCTTGATCATGTCGAACATGCTGGCGGGCTTTTCGTCATAGCAGTAGATGTATGCCTTGTCCAGGATGCCGGCCTCCTGGCAGCGGCGGTAGGCGTCGGCGATCTGGTTGGCGAAGGCGTCATCCACCTCCTTGTTGATGAAGCCCATGTTGAAGCCGGTGGCGCCGTGGTCGATGAGCCACTTGGCGTTTTCCACCAGGAAGCTGCGGTCCATGAAGTAGTAGATTTCGGCGGGATCGAGTCGGTGCTGGATGAGCATGGAGGCGATGTCCTCCCAGTATTGCCGGCGGTCGGTCACGTAGCTCTGAAAGGAGTCCTGGTAGGGGAGGCAGCAGGGGGAGAAGTAGGGCACGCCGTGTTTCAGGGTGAAGTCATGGACGCGGACGGCGAAGGGCATGAGGATATCGTTGCCGTTGGCGTCGGAGACCTGGAGGGATCCCTGGTAGAGGCCGGGCTTCTGGTCCTCGGGGACCTGTACATCGAGCCACCAGCTCTGGTAGGTCTGCTTTTCCAGGGCGACGGGCTTCTGGAGATATTCCAGGATGGGGTCGGGCCAGTAGCCCAGGTGCTCCATGGTATACTGGGGATTGGTGACCTTTACATATCCCACGGGAGAGACCTTGAGGGCCTCGGCGGGCAGGAGGGTGCCGTCTTCCAGGGCGGGCTGCTGGAGGACCTTCACGGAGACGCCGGGATTCTCCTCCAGGGAGAAGGCAACCAGCTGGGCGGATTCGCCCTCGCCACGGGCGGCATCCAGGGTGTATTCGTGGGTGGGGGCGTCATAGAAGGCGTAGTCCTTGCGTAGGACCTTCTCCTCGGGAACGCACCAGAGGGCGGCCAGGCCGTTGTGGAGGACGGCCTCATCGCGGAAGATGGCGCTGTCCAGGCGGGGGAAGACGCTGTCGGCCTGCTTCTGGAGGTATTTCACCTCGTCCCAAGTGGTCTGCTGCTTCTTGGAGATCTTCTGAAGCGCGGCCTGGAGGGTTTGGGCGGCGGGCGGGATCTGGTTGTTCAGGGCCTCTGCGCGCCACTGGAAGCCGCGGGCGACCTCCTGGAGGGCGGCGGCGCGGTTGGCGGCCTCCTCCTCTTCGGAGAGGACCTGCAGGGTGATGTCGCCCACGTAGAGGGAGTAGTCCTTCTGGGGGCGGGAGGCGAAGAAGTCCAGGTATTTGACCTGGGTCAGGTCGAAGTCCTTGACGATATTCAGGTCGATGACGATGGTGTGTCGTCCGGGATCGAACTGGAGGTAGTCGCCTTCGCCCAGGTTCTTGGTCTTGGGATCGGTGTAGGTGGCCAGGCAGATATTCACCTTGCCCTGAATCTCGCAGTAGACCTGGATGGTGAGGGTCTTGGCGTTGCTCCAGTCACGCATGTCCTCGGGGAAGAAGATTTTTGCGGAGGGCCAGCTGTCGGGGGCTTTGTGGTAGGTGAATTTGGTGGTGAGGCCGGATTCGCCGTTGGGCCAGGGAGTCTGTTTCACGGAGACCTTTCCCGCCGTCAGATTCCACTCCTTGGCAGGGGGACGGTCGGCGCGGTTTTCGTAGAGGTAGACATCCGCGGCGGAGAGGGTGAGGACAAAGAGACCAAAGGTCAGGAGGGCAAGAAGACGTTTCATGGTCGGAATACGTGGATGGGGGACAGGAAAAGAAAGCGTGGCTGCCGGGGTGACAGTGGAGCACAACCGGGGCTCTTCTGCAGGGGCAGGCGACGACTAATATATTTGGGAACACCCCTTTGGGAATGGTGGATTCGGGGCGAGAATGCTCGAATGCTATTCCAAAATACTCTATTCACTAGGGGGTAGATCCTGTTTTTTCGGCGAGGGAATCCAATGCCTTGAGGACTTTTTCGTGGGTAGGGTAGTCCCGATAGAGGAAGCCTGCGCGTGCGAAGGCCTCGTTGCCTTCCAGCGCCTCGGCGATTTCGCGGCGTTTCAGGAGGCTCCGTTCCACGCCGACAAGGAGAGTCGTTTTGGGGTGAGCTTTGAGATAGTCCAGTCGGTGGAGTAGCTCGCTGGCGTGCCAGCGGTGGAAGAGTTCCAGGGAATAGGTCTTTGTGGCGCCGCGTTTTCGGAATGCGAAATCGGGGAATATGGTTTGTCCGCCGTGGGTTTTGAGGGGTGGCAGGTCGTCCAGGAGTTTCCAGGGTGCGTCGGTGGGGAAGTTTTCCCGGAAGCGTCGGACTTCTTCGGGGAGAGCGGCGGCGAAGTTATGATAGGGGCACTTCAGTCCGGAGTCCTGATCCAGGGCGAGTTCGGATTCCTTGTTTTTCCAGAGGACCACCGCCTTCATTTCCCAGGCGGGCATGGGGCAGACTGCGGGGAAGAAGAGTGCCAGTTGCAGGCCGTATTTTCGGCCGTGTTCCAGGATGGCGGCGGGGCCATCCACGGTCATTTTGAGGCGTTGGAGGGGCGGTTCGCCGGCTTTGGCTTCCTTGGGGGGCAGTGTCTCGATGTCTGCCAGCAGTTGGAAGAACCGGAGATACTGGCAGAGCCTTCGGAGTTGCGGGGCCTCGGTGGCGCCCACGGTGAGGGTCAGGCTCTTGCAGTCCAGGAGCAGTGCCTGGATGACGCCGGTGTCGTAGCGATCCAGGAGTGCCTCGGGGGTGAGTGCCTCGAAGCGGAGGATCGTCTGGTTTTCGGGGAGGTCCCCGTAGAGATTTCCGGCGGCCAAGAGTGGGCTATCGGGGAAGCGTGTTTGGAATGCCGTCTGCCAGGAGTCGGTCTGGGGGAGTGGTGCGTCTCCCAGGAGGAGTTGTGCGGAGGCATCCAGGAGCTTCGCGCGCTCGGCGGCAAAATCGGTGTCATCATCCAGGGTGCAGTGGCAGCGGTCCTCCAGGAGCTTCCGGAGTCCCAGTGCCAGCCGCCGATCGGTGGCGGTCTCCAGCAGTGGCTGGAGGAGTTCGTCCAGCTGTCCCAGAGGCAGGTGGTTCTGGAAGGCCTCCTGGAAGGTCTGGACCATCTGCTCTGCCAGGTAGAGGTTCTCCGGGGTGCGTGGTGCGAAGTGCGGGTGGAGGGTCCTTTGCCGGGAGAATGCGCTGACGTGTGCGGGGAGGAGCATAGCGTGTTGTCAGCCGTTGTAGGCCGGATGCATTCTGCGGCGTTCGGAGGTATAGGTCTCTGCGGTATCGGGGGTGACCAGCTCGTAGAGGACGGCGGTCTTTCCTTCCGCGGGACGGAGGATTCTGCCCAGTCGCTGGACGTGTTCCCGGACGGAGCCGGAGCCGGAGACCACGATGCCTACATTGGCGGCGGGGACATCCACGCCTTCGTTGAGGACCTTGCTGGTGACCAGCACGGGATAGCGGCCCTCTCGGAATGCCTCCAGGAATGCCATGCGCTCGGCGGTCTTCGTGTGGTGGGTCAGCACGGGCAGCAGGAAGGCGTTTCCGATCTGGTAGGCGGTGTCGTTGTCGGCGGTGAAGACCAGTGTGCGGTCGTGCCGATGGGCCTCCAGGAGCTTCGCCACCATGCGGAATTTGCTCTGGGGGGAGCGGGAGATGCGCCGTTGCTCCCAATAGGCGCGCAACGCCTGACGGCCGTTGGGCTCTCGGGAACAGGCGCGCAGGAAGTTTCCCCAGCCCTGGCGGGAGCCCAGGTTGATGCCCTTTTCGTGGAGGAAGCCGATGTAGATTCCGCGTGTCTGCTGATAGCGCTCCCGCTCCTCGTCGTCCAGCGGCGTGGGGATTGTCTGGGTCTCGTAGGGTGCCAGGACGGTCTCCTGGGGGAGATCGGTGATCTCTTTGCGATAGCAGATCTCGCCCAGGAGGCTGGCGTATTCGGAGTCCAGGGCGTCATCGCGTTCCGGGGTAGCGGTGAGTCCCAGTCGATAGGGTGCCAGGCATTCCCGGGCGATTTGGGAATAGGCGGGGCCGGGGAGGTGGTGGCATTCGTCCACGACCAGGAGTCCGAAGCGATTTCCCTGGTGTGGCATGCAGAGGAGTGCGGAGTCGTAGGTCGAGACGGTGATTGCGGCGGTCTCGTGGCTGCCGCCGCCCCAGACGCCCACGGTCTGACCGAAGGCGGCCTGCAGCTGCAATGCCCATTGCGCGACTAGATCCAATGTGGGGACCACCACCAGCGTGGAGCGCGCGGCATCGGCGATGGCCATCTGCGCCAGGAAGGACTTCCCGGTGCCCGTGGGAAGCACCACCAGCCCCCGGCGTTGCTTCTTCCGCCAGGCATCCAGGGCCTCCCGCTGGTAGAAGCGGGGTTCTCGGGTGAAGGGCGGGATGTTTTCCAGGGGGACGTATTCCCGGGCGAGATCCCGGAAGGGTATTCCGCCCCGATGGAGAGTCAGGAGGATGGGGGCGTAGTGGCAGGCGGGCGCCCGCCAGGCATCCACGCGCTTGTCGTATTGGCAGAGTGCAGACACCGCGTTGGGGAGCGGCGCGGTGGTTGGGGCGTCGTTCTCCACCAGGAGGGTTCCGGATTGGAAGCGGAGGGTCAGCACAATGCGTGTGGGGAGTTCAGCCGGGGAGGGTCACGTCGGATTCCAGCGCCTTGAAGATCCGCGTCAGGGACTGCAGGAAACCCAGCAGCATGGTCTGCCCTTCCTCCTTGCGACCTTCGCGGAAGGCCTCCATGAGCGTCACGGTCTTTTCGGAGTGATCCAATAGTCCGATGGCGGCAAGCATTCCCTTGAGGCGGTGGAGCAGCGCCAGGGTCTCCTTGGCGTTGCCCTGCTGGGCGTAGCTGCCCAGGTTGTCCAGCAGCGGCCGCCAGTCGGCCAGGGTCTGTCCCAGGACCATCTTGATGGTGCCCAGCGGGAGCTGGTATTGCTCCTGCATGAAATCGTGCATGCGCCGGATGATGGCCTGTTCCGGGGGCTCGGGGATCTCCTGCCGGTCGTCCCGCAGCTCTCGTTCGGCGGTGATGCCCAGTGCCTCCGCGATGCAGAGGAGGAGCTGGTCGCGCTCGAAGGGCTTCGGGATGAATCCAGTGGAGCCGGCGCCTAGGGCCTTCTCCACGTCTTCCTGGTAGGCGGAGGCGGTGAGGGCCACGATGGGGGTGGTGGCGGTATCGGGGAGTTTCCGGATTTCGCGGATGGCGGTATATCCGTCCATGATGGGCATCTGGATGTCCATGAAGATGACATCGAAGTGCTGTTCCTTGCAGAGTTCCAGCGCCTCGCGGCCATTTTCGGCGGTGCGGTAGGGCAGTCCCACGGATTGGCAGATGGTCTCCAGGAGGAAGAGATTGGTGAGCGTATCGTCCACCAGGAGGGCGCGGCGCTTTCGGAGTTCGGCGCGCGGGAGTTTCACGTGGTAGAGATCGGAGAGATGGACCTGTTCCTCGGGGCGTGCGGGCGGGCACTGGAGGGTGAAGAAGAAGTCGCTGCCCTCGCCGGGGTTGCTGGAGACCTTCAGCTCGCCGCCCAGGAGCTCCACCAGGGCGTGGGAGATGGTGAGGCCCAGTCCCGTGCCACCGTATTTTCGGGCGATGGCGAGGCCCGCCTGTTCGTAGGGGCGGAAGAGGTGTTCCTGCTCGCTTTGGGTCATGCCAATGCCGGAGTCCCGCACGGAGAAATCCAGTTTCAGCAGCGGCGAATCGGGCTGGGTGGCGGCGCGGATCTCCAGGACCACCTCGCCGCGGTCGGTGAATTTCACGCCGTTGCCCAGGATGTTGTCCAGCACCTGCCGCAATAGCGAGGGATCCGTGCGCACCAGCAAAGGACCCTCGCCGGGAAAGTCCAATTGCACCTTCAGACCCTTCTTGCCGCGGGCGGCCTGGCGTGCGAGGGTGACCCGCTCCTGGGCGAAGGCGCGCAGATCGAAGCTGACGGGTGAGGGCGCCAGCTTGCCGGCGCGAAGCTTGGTGAAATCCAGGATTTCGTTGATGACATGGACCAGGCCCTTTGCGCTGGCGTCAATGACCTTGAGATACTGCTGCTGCTGGTCGTTGAGCTGGGTCTCCTGGAGGCTGGCCAGGAAGCCCAGCAGGCCATTCATGGGAGTCCGGATTTCGTGGGACATGGTGGCGATGAAGCGCTCCCGGGATTGTGCCTCCCGGCGCACGCGCTTCAGCAATTCCGCCAGGCCCTCTTCCAGGAAGGGATCGCCGGGCTCTGCGGGATTGCGCGGGAGGGGATCGCCGTCGCCTTCCAGGAGAGTGGCGGTAGGCAGCGCCAGGTAGTTCCCCAGAACCCGACGTTGCCGGCGTTGTTGCCGCCAGAGGATGTGGAGTGCCCAGATGGCGGTGCCCAGGAGGGGTGCGGGCCAGAGGAGGCAGAAGAGGAGAGTGGGCCAGACGGAGTGCGTGAGCGCCTTCTGGTCCTGGAGGATCTCCTCGTGGGCCCTCTGCAGGGCACTCTCCAGGCTCTCCAGCGCGCGAGAGCGGTCGCGGGATTCCCGGAGGGCATCCAGTGCCTGGGAGATGGCGCGGTGCTGTTCGGAGAGCTCCCGGAAGGCGCGCAGCGGGATCTTCCCCGAGAGATCCAGCAATCCCTGCAGGCGCTCCTCCTGTGCGTGCTGTTCCTGGGTCGCCTGCGCAAAGAGGTCGTCGCGGCGCTCCGGACGCGCATTGAGCTGCGCATCCAGCGCCATCTGTGTGAGCAGGGACTGCCGCTGCCAACCGCGCTGGAGTTCCAGCAGCCGCCGCGAGAGTGCGGCTTCCCGGGCGGCGCGTGGCAGGAGGAGTGCGCCTGTCAGCAATGCGACGAGGGTATATGCCGCCAATCCGGCGAGGAGAATCC
>CAZMWS010000010.1:0-2183 GCA_964570085.1 uncultured Lentisphaeraceae bacterium
CGCATGGGACTGCCTGCAATGCCGATGGTTCCCACGATCAGCCCGAGCGCCAAAAGCACCGCCAGCCACCGGAAGCGCACGCCCGTCAGGAACATGAGCAGCAGCAGCGTGGTGCCCGCCACCACGGTGGTGGAGAGGTCCTTTCCCAGGAAGATGAACGCCAGGAGCATTCCGCAGGAGAAGACCGGCACCACCACTCCCGCCATCAGGCTCTTGGTCTTCTGGCGCGGGAGGGTCCCGTAGTACGCCGCCAGGAAGAGCACCAGCGAGACCTTCGCGAACTCCGATGGCTGGATCTGGAAGCCGCCTACGCGCAGCCATCGCACGGCGCCCTTTACGGCGGCGGCGCAGGGGAAGAAGCGGAGGGTGTCGCTGCCCCAGAGCTTTACCGACAGCGCGGCGCAGGTCAGATACGCCAGCGGGAGGATGGTGGCCAGCAGGAGCCAGTGGCTCTTGCGGTAGAGGCGGTCCAGTGGGAAAAATGCGCCCGCGATGCAGCACGCCATCCCCAGGCCAATCCACACCAGCTGCGTAAGAAAATAACGGGTCCCCGATCCGGAAATCGTGGCGGAGGAGATCATGCAGACGCCCTCCGTCAACATGATCGCCATCACCACCACCACGAGGTGCGCGGCATAGCGCGCGGGAAATGATAGCCCCGCGCCAAGCTCCTCCGCACTCCAGGTCTCGGGACGCGGGGATGACGACTGCCCCCGACGCTCAGCCATGGATGAGATCCTCGGGAACCAGTCGCAGATACGACGCAAAGACCGCGCCGAAGTCCACATTCCCTTCCTTGCGACCCTGGTATTCTTTCCAGAGGCGCCGGACGCCGTCTTGCAGATGCTGGCTGGTCACGCCGTTGTGGATGGACTCCGCGGCTTCCAGGAAGGCGGCCAGCTTGTCGGAGCAGTCGATGAACCGTCCGTCCACGGGCAGGAATTCGGCGCTGTTGTAGGTGCTTTCCAGGTCTTCGAAGGAGATTCCCAGAGTGGGATGGGAGTCGCTCTGGCGGAAGATCCGGTTGTCGAATTCGTCCTTGGTGTAGTAGGAGAGGAGTCGATACCATTTGGGGTGAACCAGTGGCTGGACCTTCTCTTCCATCTGGAGGGTCTCGTATTCCTTGATGATATCGGGCAGGCCGTCCACGGCGTTCTTGACGGGGGAGGTGATATCGCGGGTCAGCGCTTCGGGGAGGTCGTGGAAGAGCGCGCCCAGGAAGCTATTGACTTTGCGCTCGGGACACGCCTTGGTGTCGCAGAGCGCCAGGTATGTGATGATGGCCACCATGAGCATGTGTCCCAGCACGCTGGTGGCGGGGATGCGGGGGCTCTGGCTCCAGCGCTTCTGGAAGCGCAATTGTCCGCACAGATCCAGGAAGCCGTAGGTCTTGCGCTTTCGCGCGATCTTCTGGACGCCGATGAGATCCAGGTGGTCCTCCAGCTGGTCCTCGATCTCGCCCTTGATGTTCTCGATGCCGCGGATGAAGGGGCACAGCTGGTAGAGGATGTTGAATTCCCATTGGGTCGCCAGGTAGTGCGCCGCCTTCAGGATCCGCTTCTCCCGCAGCGCGAAGGCGGGCTCCTGGAGATACTTCGCCATGCGCCCCTGGAACCCGCCGCGTACGCAGCTCGTCAAGGGACCCAGCTTCCGGAGGACCCACTCGTTCAGCTGCTGGCCCTTCTCCGCCATCATCCGGTGGAAGACCGGCGGCTTGATGTCCGTCAGGATGATCCGCTGCAATAGCTCGAAAAGACCACCCTCGATCAGCAACGACCAATTCACCGGCTGCGGACGAATCCCCGCGAGACGCTCCTCCTCGCCACGCTCCTCCTCACACTTCGCCAGCATCCAGGCGATGATCATCTTGTGCGCCTGCTTGTCCAGCTCCGTGAACTCCATCGGGTTGATCTGGTCGTTCCAACGACGGATGCACGAGGCGCTGAAGATGAGCTCGATGAGCTCTGGCGAGAGGGAGGAGCCGGCTGCGGAGACGGTGGTGTCCATGGTGTGAAAATGACCGCGCAAAAAAAGAAATAACAGGCACGCTACGAATAGAAAAGGCGCTTCGCTAAATATATCCCCCGCCGCCGCTACGGCGCATCGCGCCTGCGTAGCGCGGCTACTCAAGCCGCGCTACGGCACAAAGTGTGCCGTAAGTACTTAGCAATTAGTGGCTAGTG
>CAZMWS010000010.1:2283-11426 GCA_964570085.1 uncultured Lentisphaeraceae bacterium
ATTAGTTTATAAGGTGCCTGCGGCGCTCTTCCGCCTACCGGCGGTACGGTACCGGCCTTTCCAAAATGGGGGGTGCCGCCCCCGTGCCCCCGCTACGGCACAAAGATGTGTCGTAAGTACTTAGCAATTAGTGGCTAGTGATTAGTTTATAAGGTGCCTGCGGCGCTCTTCCGCCTACCGGCGGTACGGTACCGGTTTTTTGGGGCCGCAGTGGGGCGTTGCTTGGGAAAATGGGGGGGGCGGGGGGCTTGCCCCCAGTCCTTTGGATATCCTGCATGGGGCGGCGCCTAGGCCTTCCCCGCAGGCAACATTTACATGGCCGGGTTTATTGACCGGGCGGAACCCAACCAAAGGAGGTCGGGCTGCCGCCCCCGTCCCCCCGCTCCGAAAGCAGTAGGGAGAAGGTAGTAGGGAGTGGGTTTGTGCGGTGTCTGCGGCGCCCTTCCGCCTACCGGCGGTACTAGCGCGCCAATACGGGCGCGCTTTTTACGCACGCGCCGGTAAATTCCGGCGCGGGGTTTCGCCTGCGCGAAACCCTGGCCTAACTTCCTCCTTCCTCCTTCCTCCTTCCTCCTTTTTTCTATAGCCTGTGTATGCAGTCGGCCTGTTGTGCCAGTGTCATATCGTGAGTGACCATGACGATGGTCTTCTTTTTTTCGCGGTGGAGCTTCTGGAGGATTTGCACCACATCCTTTGCGGAAGCGGGATCCAGGTTTCCGGTGGGCTCGTCTGCCAGGATGACCGGCGGATCATGGATCAGTGCGCGCGCGATGGCGACGCGCTGCTGTTCGCCGCCGGAGAGCTCCTGTGGTCGGTGGTGGAGTCGGTCCTTCAGTCCGAAGGTCTCCAGGAGGTCCTTTGCGCGCTCGTAGCTCTTCTGGCGGTCTTCGGACCACCCCAGCGCGGGGAGCGCGGCGTTTTCCCAGGCGGAGAGCTCCGGCAATAGATGGTAGCTCTGGAAGACGAATCCCAGCTCCTTTCGGCGGAGTCGCGTGAGCTCCCGCTGGGACATCTTCGCCATGTCGCGTCCGCGGAAGAGGAGTTCGCCGGAGGTGGGACGATCCAGTCCGCCAAGCAGTTGCAGCAGCGTGGTTTTTCCGCAGCCGCTTTTTCCCACCAGGGCGCACCAGGCGCCCTCGGGAATTTCCAGATTCAGGTCCCGGAGGACCTCCACGGGGCGTCCGCCCACCCAGGGGAACGACCGGCAGACCTTCTTCAGCTGATAGAGGGAGTTTTCCATGGCGTCAGTTGTCGGTCTTCAGGGACTGTGCGGGATTGGCGGCGGATGCGTAGAGTGCGGGGATCAGTGCGGCCAGCACGGAGATCGCCAGTGCCAGCAGGACGGTTCGGCAGAGGTCGTCGGGAGTCGTGAGCGCGGGAATGGAGGTCAGGTGATAGAGCTCCGCGGGGAAGACCTCCACGCCCATGACCAGGGAGAGCAGTCGCGCGATGGCGTCGCGGTAGTGGAGAATCAGGAGTCCGGCGATGGTGCCCAGGAGGGTTCCTGCGGCGCCAATGAGGAATCCCTGCAGCAGGAAGATCCGTCCCACGCCCCAGGAGGAGACGCCCACTGCCTTCAATACGCCGATCTCGCGGGTCTTCTGGACCACCACGGTGATGAGGGTGGCGGAGATCGCGAAGGATGCCACCAGGACGATGAATGCCATGAGGAAGGTCATGAGATTCTTCTCGCTCTGGAGGGTATTGAAGAGCAGTTGGTTCTGCTCCTGCCAGTTTACGAAATCCAGGCTCGGGAATGCGATGCGCAGTTCGCGGGTGATGGCGGCCACATTCATGGGGTCATCCACGGCCATCTGGATGGAGGTGGCGCTGCCCCAGTCCAGCCCGAAGAGATCGGCGGCCTGGTCCAGGTGCAAAACGACCACATTGTCGTCGTAGTCACTGACTCCCATGGAGTAGTAGGTGACCACGCGGCATTCCTCGGGCAGATAGAGTTCGTCGGGCTCCTTCACGTCCACGGAGCCGTCCTCCTTCCAGGAGATATTCTGGGTGAGCCGTGCGGGGGAGTGGATGAGGAAGGAGCTCCCTGTATAGAGTCCCAGCTGCATCGCCATGCGCTGGCCGATGGCTGCCTCGCCCTCCTTGAGCTCCACGCCGTTGGTGAAGAAGTTCTGCTGGATCTTCGTGACACGGCTCTCGGTCTCGGGGACGATTCCGCGGATGAGCTTCGGATAGACGGTCTGGCGCAGCTGCAATAGCGCGGTGCCCTCGATGACGGGCGTGCCACGGAGGCCCCACTTTTCGCCGCCGTAGTCGGTCAGGCGTTCCAGGATGGTATCGGGATCCGGGAAGAATCCGGTGCGGGAGTCGGGCAACACCGTGATGTGCGCGGACATCTCCATGATCCCTCGCTTGATATTCTGGTCGAAGCCGGCCATGACGCTGCTGACGATCAGCAGGATCGCCACGCCCAGGAGGGGCCCCAGCAGGGAGAGCAGGGTGATAATGGAGACGAAGTTCCTGCGGGGACGCAGGAACCTCAGGGCCAAAAAGAGTTCCAGGGGGAGGCGCAAGGCGGGGATTCCTAGTGGGTTTGGGGGGGCTTCGGGGTGTCGGCGGGCGGTTCGGCGGGCTTCTGGTGGAAGAACCACCCGCCCAGGAAGGCGGTGGCGGGCGCCACCAAAACCAGGGAGAAGCTCCCGATGAGGGTCTTGACGACCTCGGCTGCCACCAGGGGATTGTTGAGGATATCCCAGGGAGAGGAGCCCTGCGCCGCGAACATCATAAGGAGGGTGATATATCCGCCGGAATATGCCAATAGCAGGGTGGTGGTCATGGTTCCCACCACATTGCGGCCCATGCGCAAGCCGGAGCGAACGAGCTCCTGCCGGGAGACGCCGGGATGGTGCCGCGCGACCTCGGACTGTCCGCTGGAGATATCCATTCCCAGGTCCATGACGGCGCCGGAGGAGGCCAGGATCATGGCGCCGGAGAAGATGTCGCGCAGATCCAGATTCGGGTATCCGGAGAAGAGGAGTGCCTGTGCGTAGGGCAGGACGGCGCCGTTGATATGGAGCACGCGGGTGAAGAAGAACGCCGTGACCAGTCCCACCAGGATGCCCACGATGGAGCCGCAGAAGGCGCAGATCCCGATGCGCGTGACGCCGGCGACCAGATACATGATGACCGCGGTGAGGAGCACCACGGCCCCCAGGATGGTCCAGCTGGCGGGCCATCCGCGGAGGATGAGGGGGATCAGCGCCTTCCAGATCAGGAGGCAGCTGAAGACGAAGCTGAGGAGTGCATTGCAGCCCACCAGGTGTCCGAAGACGACCAGGAGAATGCAGAAGATCAGGAAGAGTGCGGAGGTCCAGCGGCTGCGGTCGTGGTCCTGTGCGGTGAGCACGTCGCCGGATTCCAGGGTGGTCTTGGGGGAGACCGCCATCACTATGTCACCGACCTCGTAGACCTTGTCCAGCTCCATCTGGGCGCGCAGCTGGTTCGAGGCCTCGAAGACCTGCCCCTTCCACTCGCCCTCCAGGATCTCCACCGTCAGCATCTGGGAGCCGTAGAGCACATATCCGTGCTTCTCCAGACCGGAGTCATTGACGGTCAGGACGCGGGCGCGCAGTTTCACACCGGTGGGCGGCTGGTTGACCAGCGGGGGTCCTGGAATCAGGAAAAGCCCCGCGGTCAATGCCACCAGGAAGAGCATGATCCAGCAGTTGTGCCGCCAGGAGTTTCGGGAGGCGACCATGCTTTCGGGAAGGACCACCATGGGATTCGCGCGCGTTGCGTCCTCGAGTTTCTTTTTTTACAGGAGGCTCTTGAGGAGCTTCGCCAGATCGGTGTTTTCCAGGAAACCGGTGAAGCGCTCGGAGGCCACGCCGATGGAGGTGGTGAGCACGGGGAGTGCGGTGTGGTTGCCGCTGCTCCAGCCGATGCCGGCGCGGTTCTGCAGGAGCAGCCGCGCGGCGCCGCCCAGCTCGCCCTTGTCATAGGCGGCCTTCAGGTCCTCCAGGTCCTTGCCGGCGACATAGAGCTTGTCGTCCTTCTGGGCGTCGTCGAAGACGAAGCCGAATTTTTCGGTAAGCAGTGCCTTTGCGTCCTCGAAGGAGTAATTGGGATTGGCGTCCTGGGCGGCCTTCACGAGGTAGTTCAGGGTCTCGGGGGTGCACTTCTGCTTGTCCAGCAGCAGGAGATTCAGGCCGTATCCGGCGTTGGCGAAGCCCATGGTCATGCCGCCGGTCTCGTGGTCGCCGGTGACCAGGAGGAGGGTCTCCTCGGGGTGCTGCTCATAGAAGGCCATTCCCACCTTCACGGCATCGTCAAATGCCAGGACCTCCTTGATGTTTGCACCGGCGTCGTTGGCGTGGCCGCGGTAGTCGATGGCGCCGCCTTCCACCATCATGAAGAAGCCATTGGGGGCGTCATTCTGCAGGATCTCGAGGCCCTTGGCGGTGAATTCGGCCAGCGTGGGGACTTCGGGACCGGCCTCCACGGCGAAGGGGAGGGCGTTGTCGCCATAGAGCGCCAGTGCCTTCGGGGTGGTGGCAGGCAGGGCGTTGAGATCCTCGCGGGTGCGGACCACGGTGTAGCCGGCCTCTTTCGCCAGATCAAAGAGATCGCCCTTGTACTGCTCGTCGTCGGTCTTGTTGTTCTGGCCGGAGAATCCGCCGCCGCCGAAATACTCGAAATTGGAGGCGATGAGATCCAGTCCGACGCGATACATGAGGCCGCGGCTGGGCTGGTGTGCGTAGAAGCCGCCGGGGGTGGCGTGGTTGATGGTCACGGAGGTGACGATGCCCACCTTCTTGCCGTCCTTGTGGGCCACCTCGGCGCAGGATTCCAGGCGGCGCTGGCCGTCAGCGGAGATTCCCAGGACGCCATTGTTGGTCTTTTCGCCGCAGGCGATGGCGGTGGCGGCCGCCGCGGAGTCGGTGATCAGGGAGTTCGCGGAGCAGGTACGGGTCAGCGCCTGCTTCGGCAGGGAGTTGATCATCAGCGGACCACGACCGCTCTCCTTGGAGAACTCCTCGGCGATGGTGCGCTGGGGAATCGACATGCCGTCACCAATGAACAGCAAGACATACTTCGGGTTGCCGTCAGCCGACATGACCGACAGGCAGAAGGCCGCCATCAGGGCCGCGATCAAAGACTTCTTCATAACTCCGTGACTCTCTTTGTGTGTTGTCTTTCGTGCCGAAAAGGGCGCGGAGTCCCCACCACGGGAAACATCCGCGCCCCACCGGGAAAACGCAGGGCTAAAATGTAACTCCTCCACACCTTATTTGCGGAAAAAAGGAGGAAGGAGGAAGTGAGGACGCTGCGCGGCTTTTTTGCGGCGATGGAGCGCCGCGGTACCATACCGCCTTTCCGAAGGCGGAAGAAGTTAGGGGGGGGCACGGGGGGCGGCAGCCCCTCCGTCCTTTGGTTGGGTCCGGCCCGGTCAATAAACTCGGCTATGTAAATATTGCCTGCGGGGAGGGACAAGGCGCTACATCATGCTGGATATCCAAAGGACTGGGGGCAAGCCCCCCGCACCCCCCATTTTCCCAAGCAACGCCCCACTGCGGCCCAAAAAGGCCGGTACCGTACCGCCGGTAGGCGGAAGAGCGCCTGTGGCGCCTTGCAAACGAATCACTAGCCGCTAATTGCTAGGTACTTACGGCACACGTGTGCTGTAGCGGTGGAGGCGGGTCTTAGCCTCTTTTTTCAGAGATGCAAAAAAGTGCGGCCGGGACTTTCGTCGCGACCGCGCTTTTTGGGGGGAGGGGAGTGTCCTACCTAGAACTTGTAGGCGATTTCGATTCTTCCGAAGGCGGCCAGTCCGCGGGCGTCTTCCTTGAAGTAGTTCTCGCGCTGGAGCAGTTCGCCGGTGAAGGCGGCGCTGGCGCCCTTGAGGATCTTGGAGTCGAAGGCCTTTCCGAGATCGACGGAGTATTTCGCCTGCAGGAAGTATCCGCGGTTGCGTCCGTCAGCGGCGTCCTCCTTGACGGCGGTCAGCATGGGGCCGGCCTCCATGTGGAGCTTTCCGGGCTTGCCGAACTTGAGGTCCGCTGCCACGTGGGGGTAGACCAGGTTGTTGTAGGCATACTTGGTGAACATGGGAGCGATGGTCTCGCCGACGCCGGTATCGCGGTTGAAGACCTGGTGCCAGGCGCTGTTGCCGCGGGCGCCATCTTCGTCACCGGAGAGATAGAGGCAGGCGGCGGTGAGCTTCACCTTGTCGTCGGCCTGGGGAGCGAAGGTCAGTCCACCGTAGGCCATCTGGGCGGCCAGGCTGTTGTCGCCGACCTGCATGGCGGCCTCCAACTCACCGCTGAGGCGATCGGAGAACTTGGGCAGCACGCGGAAGCCGGCGGTGTGGGTCTCCACATTCTCGCCCTCGGCGTAGTACTTGGAGCTCTCGCGGCGATGCTCGCCCTTGAAGACGTAGTAGGCATCCCAGCCGAGGGACTCGCTGGTGCGATCCTGCCAGTAGAGGCCGAAGCCGTATTCGTTCTGGTTGTAGCCGGTGGTGTCGTAGTCAGAGGGGCGCTTGCCGTTGGCGTGCTCCTTGCCGGCGGTGGGAAGGAGGTCCTCATGGTGCGTATAGAGGGCGAAGGCGTCCAGGGACTGACCCTTGGCGGGCTTCCAGGTCAGGCGAAGGGCGTCGAAGTAGGTGCTCCGGGAGCCATCGCCGCCCGTGCCGTCGGAGATGATCCGCTTGGCGCCGAAGGACATGTCCTGACGACCGAGCTTCAGGCTCAGGTCGCCATCCATCAGGCCGTCATACTGCACATACAGGTTGTCGATGAAGAGGACATCGGGGAAGCGCTGCTTGCTGGAGTTGGAGGCGGGGTGATGGTAGTCGCGGAATTCGTTGGCGAGGCGCAGGAAGAAGGTCAGGTCGCCTTCCTTCACCTTGCCCCAGACACGGGTCCGGATGCGCTCGTAGTCACTGTCGGCGCTTTCGCCACGCTTGTCGTTGGGCAGTTCGTGAGTCGCGTCATAACGGGCGCGGATCTCGACGCCACCAGTGAGCTCCGCTGCGGAAGCGGCGCCGGCGCCGAGAAAGACGGTTGCACACAGAAGGGAGAGGATCTGCGAGAGGTGCTTGTTCATTGTTTCTCCAGTTGGTGTTCTAACACGGATGGCAAGACGCCATCCCATCTTTTGGGAACACTAACTAATCTATTGAACAAATAATACAGACCCGTAAGCCGATTGTTAGCATTGCGTTAACGCATAAAAAACAATGCGCAATGCGCGATGTATGGTGCCGCCGAACTCTTCGGCAGAAGAGCGCCGCAGGGACCGAATGAACCTACCATCTACTACCTTCTCCCTGCTACTTTAAGGCGGGAGTACGGGGGCGTTTCCCCGGGTGTCTAGAAGCAGAGCGGGCCTAGGGAAGGCATGCTGTAGAAGGAAGTTCTCCAAAGGACGGAGGGGCTCTGCCCCCCGGACCCCCCAGAATATTTTAGGGTAGCGATGTGCTCCTAGAAGATCTAGGGTACCGCCGGCAGGCGGAAGAAATTAGGCGGGGGGACGGGGGCGGCAGCCCGACCTCCTTTGGTAGGCTTCTATAAGGGGGAGGCGGCCTGTCTTTCCCCTAGTGCAGATTCAGCCAGGCGGCTTCTCCGGGGGCGAGGGTGTTATCGGGGGCGAGAGTGAAGACGCCGTCTTTCCAGCGCCAGACCTCGGCGGTTTCGTCGAGGGTGCAATCCTGTGAGCCGCTGACTCCCACGAGATTCCATCCGGAGTCCAGGGATTTTGCGGGAGTGACGAGGGTGGTGGGGGCGCCGTCCAGTGTTTTGAGCGTGAGGTCGACGGTGTCGTTTCCGGGGTGATGGATCCAGAAGGGCTCTCCGGGGGTCTCGGGGATTTCGCCCTGGCAGTAGATGCTATCGCGGGGAGTGCTTTTGCCGGAGGCGGGCTTTCTCCAGAGATAGACGGTTCGCTCGGAGCTCAGTCGCGCCGCCTCGTCGGCCTGGAGGACCTGTGGGATGGAGAGGAGATTCCAGCCGGGATGGAGGGTCACCTGGTGTGCGGAGAACTGGGATGCGGGGGCATCGGGATCCAGGAGGAAGACGCGATTGCCGGAGACGGTCCCCGACTCGCTCCAAGTGCAGTATTCTCCCTGGAGACGCCACTTCTGGGTGGTCTCGCCCTCCGGAAGAGTCGACGGCGTCTGGAGGTAGTAGACCAGAGTGCCGGCCTCGGGAGTCCAGGTCTCGCCGGGATAGCCGAAGATCCAGCAGACCTTACCGTCCCGCAGGATGGGCGGGTAGTATTCCCCGTTCCAGGTGGCGGTGGTGACACTGCCGTCCGAGGGGAAGGCCTCCTGGAGAATCCAGGGAATGGGCGTGGCGCTCTCTGCGTATTCCACCTGGAGGGTGACTTTCACCAAAGAGCCGGGACGGAACGAGGAGGCCTCCAGCTCGCAACGCACCGAGGGCAGCGCGCCCGCCTCGTCGGCAAAGGCAGCCGGCAGCGCAAGAAGGAAAAGGATCGCGAAAAGGGAGAGAGTGAAAAGACGCATGTATGGCACCTCCTGAAAGGTTGACGTGAGGGGATGAAGACGCAGAAGAAAAAAGGTTCTCGGAGTACGGAAGGCATTTTCCGTTCGACGCCAGAGAAGATAACGCCCCATAAATATGAAACAACTCCTTGCAAATCAAAGTTATAAAGATTATAACTCTTGTGGCTTTTCGCGGGCGATCCTCTTCCGCCAGTTGTGTATAAGAACGATACGCGGGGGCGCCACACCGCCTTCGCCTATGTTGGAAGTGGGCGTCAGGATATCGCCCCTCCCGCTCTTGCTGTTTTGCGGGGGGGTGTTACCATGTATGCGCGCGCGTGCGCGTCGGGCATGTGCGCGGGCCCTGTCCCCCTCCCTTACCGCTCCCCATGAGCGTAGCCCCCAAAATAAGTTCTGCCTTGCCATTCAACGAGTTGTCATAAAGATTGTAACTCTTGTGGCTTTGGGGTGAAAAGGGAGGAGGGAGTGTGCCCGGCGACCTTTCGGGGGCTCTGCCACTTCGGCTACGCCGGAGCTTGCCTAGACGGCAAGGAGGAAGTTAGGCCGGGGTATCTGGAGCCGGTTTGGTGGGTGATAGGGCAGGAACAACCAAAGGAGGTCGGGGCTCTGCCCCCCGTGCCCCCCGAATACTTTAGGGTAGCGATGCGCCCCTGGA
>CAZMWS010000010.1:11526-19236 GCA_964570085.1 uncultured Lentisphaeraceae bacterium
CCTTTGGATATCCCCTCGCTAGGATGAGATGCTCTGGGGGTAGGCATAATGCCGCAGAGCGTCCCTAGGGCGGTGATGGTGATCCTAGAAAAAGTGTTCCCTGCGTGGAAAACGTAAAGTTTTGCCATTTTTGGCAGGATTTTACAAAATGCATGGTGGGAGCGCTTTTGGGCATGGTGGAGTGGTGTGTGGGCACAAAAAAAGCGTCCCGTTCGCGTGAGGAGTGCGAGCGGGACGCCTGTGTTATTCGCCTTTTGGGCTGGAGCTGGAATTTACTTGCTGAGTGGCAGGATGAGTTTGAAGATGCTGCCGTTTCCGGGGGTGCTTTCGACCTCTGCCTTTCCGCCGTGGAGTTGTGCGGTGTGTTTGACGATGGCTAGGCCGAGGCCGGTTCCGCCGAGGGCGCGGGAGCGTGATTTGTCGACGCGGAAGAACCGTTCGAAGAGTCTGTCGTGGTATTCGCGGGGGATTCCGATGCCGTCATCGCGGACGCTGATGATGGCGGAGTCGCCCTGTTTTTGTGCGGAGAGAGTGACATTCTTTCCGTTGCTGTATTTGATGGCGTTTCCGACGAGATTGACGACGGCCTGTTCCAGGAGATTGTAGTCTCCTTCGACGGTGAGGTTCTGGGCGTCCTGGAGTTCCAGTTTCATTCCGGCGGCATTTGCCTGTTCCAGGGAGAGATTCGCCACATCCGCGAGGAGCGCATCGAGTTGGACGGGTGCGAATTCGCGGGTGGTGGAATCGCGCTGGAGTTTTTCGATGGCGGAGAGATTGAGGATATCGGCGACCAGTCGGTTGAGGCGCTCGGCATGTCGTTTCATCATGCCGGCGAGCTTATGGCGTTCCTCGTCGTCGGTGCAGTCATCGAGTGCCTCGGCGGCGCCGATGATGCAGGTGAGCGGAGTCTTGATCTCGTGGGAGACATTCGCGATGAAATCGCTGCGGAAGGTCTCCAGCTGCCGGATTGCGGAGAGATCGGAGATTGTGAGGAGGAGCAGCGTCTCCTTTTCGCGCTGGAGGAGCTGTCCTTTTGCCAGGAGGGTCTTGGAACCCTGTGATGCGGGCAGATCCAGTTCCTGTTCGAAGGGGCGGTTATTGAGGAATGCGGCGTTGACCAGCTCCACCAATGCGGGGATCTGGCAGCGATTGATGTTGAAGTGGGTGGCGGTGAAGTGGAAGAACCGCTCTGCGGAGGCATTTGCGCGGACCAGTGCGCCCTGGGCATCCAGGAGCATGACGCATTCGCTCATGGCGGAGAAGAGCAGATCCCGTTCGTTGCGGTCGGCAGTGACCTGCGCCAGGCGTTCGCGGAGCTGCTCGGTCATGGCATCCACGCCTTCGGCCAATTCCCGGATGACGCCATCTGGCGGGATGGCGATGGGGGTCTCCAGCTTTCCGGCGGCGATGCGTCCCACGCTCTGCTGGAGCTGCACCAGCGGTCGCCGGACCTTTCGCAGGATGTATACCATGATTGCGGCGGCCACGACAAGCGCCAGGGTGAAGGAGCCCGCCAGGACGAGCCGGAAGTCCCGGAGAGTCCGGTTGAGACGGTCGGTGGAGACCGCGGTGCGCAGAACGTAGTCACCGGCGGCGCCCTGGACGGGCACGGCGTAGTAGATCATCCACTTGCCGAGGCTGTCGCTATACCGGACCACGCTGGCGGGCTGTCCCTTGAGGGCGTCCTGGACCTCCTCGCGGTTGAGGTGGTTGCCGAGGAAGGTGGCGTCTTCGCGGGAGTCGACGGAGACCTTTCCGAGGGCATCGATGAGGGTGACGCGCAGCGTATTTTCGCGGAAGGACGCGCAGTATTTTTGTGCGCCATCCAGGTCTCCGCGGTCCAGGTAGGTCTTGACCACATCGGCGACCACGCGGGCCTCCTGCGCCACGTTGTCGAGGGCCTCCTTTCGGCAGTCGGCCTCGAAGCGTGTTGCGCGCCAATGGAGGGTGATTCCGAAGACGAGGAGTGCCAGAAGGAGGAGTGCGGGTCCTCCCACGAGAATGAAATCGCGGTCTTTCATTGTGGTGCTAATCCTCTACGACGAAGCGGTATCCCACTCCGCGGATGGTCTCGATGTGTTTGGCGCCGAAGGCACCCAGCTTTCGGCGGAGACTGACGATCTGGACATCCACGGCGCGTTCGGTGACGGCGTAGCTGCCTTCCTTGAGATTGATGATGCTTCGGCGGGTCTGGACGCGTCCGGGATGCGTCATGAAGAGCCGGAGCAATTCGAATTCGCTGGCGGTGAGATCCACGGGGACGCCGTAGAGCGTGACCTTATGGAGTGCGGTGCTCAGGGCGAGGGGACCGCGGGTGAGTTCGCCGGCGCTTGCCTCCGCGGAGAGATCCCGCAGCTGCGTGCGGATGCGTGCGATGAGGACCTTCCGGCTGAAAGGCTTGGTGACGTAGTCGCTGGCGCCCAGCTCCAGTCCCAGGACGATATCGCTCTCCTCGGATTTCGCGGTGAGCATGATGATGGGGATGGCGCGGGTATTCTCGTCGTCCTTGAGCTGTCGGCAGACATCGAGTCCATCGATGCCGGGGAGCATGAGATCGAGGAGGATGAGTGCGGGGTGTTTTTGGCGTGCCAGTTCCAGGGCGCTTTCGCCGTCGGCGGCCTCGTAGAGGGTGGTATACCCGGCGGAGGTGAGCGCCATCTTGAGAAGCTCTCGGATTTCGGGTTCGTCGTCGACGATGAGAATCGGTGAGTTAGGCATTTTGGTCCTTGGTTTCTTCGGAGAGCTTGTGTCGCACGATGCGTCCGGTTTCCAGGTAGATCACATCTTCGGCGATGTTTGTGGCCAGGTCTCCCAGGCGTTCCAGCGCGCGGGAGATGGTCAGGTAATCAAGATAATACTGTCCGGCCTCCGGGTACTGCTTCATGAGGCCAAGAAATTGCGCGTAGTGTCCGTGGTGGATTTCGTCGAGCTGGTCGTCCAGGCGGAGGACCTCCTCGGCGCTCTTGACATCGTGGTAGGCGAAGCTGTCGAGGGCGCTGGTGAACATCTTTCGCGCCATGGCGGCCATGCGCGAGAAGTCCACGCGCTCGAAATTCTGCTTGGAGAGCTTTGCCAGATCGGGGACACGGTCGGCGATATTTACCGCCAGATCGCCGGCGCGCTCCACTTCGCCGTTGATCTTGAGGACGGTGATGACCAGTCGGAGATCGGAGGCGACGGGCTGGTAGAGCGCCAGGAGCTTCAGGCACTCCTCTTCAATGAGGATCTCCTCGCGGTCCACTGCCGCGTCATCCGCGACCACCTTCCGCGCACTCTCGCAATCGAAGGAGGTGACTGCGCAGACCGCCGTGTTCACCGCGCCCTCCACGGTGGCCGCTAGCGCGGAAAGACGGGTCTGCAGCGAGGAAAGGGCATGTTCGAAATGGATCTGCATAATTCAAAAGAAAGGAGGAGGGAGGAGGGAGGAAGGAGGAGTTGTGGCCACTCTGCAGTGGGCCTTGTCGGCGCTACGCACCGCCAAACTGCCGGCGGCGCCAAAGGGCGCCGCAGTTGCAAATTAGGAGTTTGCTCTGTCGCGCAGTGTGCAATGTGCAATGCACCGGTCGCTGCGCGGCTCTTCCGCGGCTGGGACCGCGGTATTGGTGCCGCCGCAATTGGCGGCGGAATTCCCGCGGAGCGTCCTTGTAGCTAGCCACTAGCCACTAATGGCTAAATGCTAAATGGGCGCGCATTGGCTCAGGAGAATCGTCCGGTGATGTATTCTTCGGTGAGCTTGTCTTTGGGGTTTGTGAAGATCTGCTTGGTGGGTCCGGATTCGACGATGCGTCCCTTGTAGAAGAAGGCGGTGTTGTCGGAGATGCGGGCGGCCTGCTGCATGTTATGGGTGACGATGACGATGGTGTATTTGCTGCGGAGGGAGTCCATGAGCTCCTCGATCTTGAGGGTTGCGACGGGATCGATGGCGCTGGTGGGTTCGTCCATGAGGAGGATTTCGGGTTCTGCGGCGATGGCTCGTGCGATGCAGAGCCGTTGTTGCTGTCCGCCGGAGAGTGCCAGTCCGCTTTCTCCGAGCTTGTCCTTCACGTCGTCCCAGAGGGAAGCGCCGCGGAGGGCCTTTTCCACGCGTTCCTGTACCTCGGCCTTAGTGGGCTTGAAGTGTAGTCGGAGGGGATAGGCCACGTTATCGAAGATGCTCATGGGGAAGGGCGTGGGCTTCTGGAAGATCATTCCGACCTTTCGGCGGAGTTCCAGGAGATCCACCTTTGGTTCCAGGATATTCTGTCCGTCGATGAGCACCTCGCCCTCCGCGTGCTGGTCGCGGTAGAGTTCGAAGATTCGGTTATAGATGCGCAGGTGTGTGGATTTTCCGCAACCGGAGGGCCCGATGACGGCGGTGATGCGGTTGGCCTCCACGTCCAGATTGTTGTCGAAGAGTGCCTGGCTCTTTCCGTAGTAGAAATTCAGGTGTCGTGTGGAGATCTTGGTCGTCATGGTGAGTTATTTCTCCTTGAAGAGGAAGCGCGCGGAGAGGTTCAGGAGGAGCACCAGGCTCATGACCACCAGTGCGGCGCCCCATCCCTGCAGATGCATGGCGGCGAAGGGCGAGTTGGTGGTGTATTCGGTGATGAGCACGGGCAGTGAGGGCGTGGGCGCGGTGAAGTAGGAATTGATCCAGCTATCGGCGAAGAGTGCGGTGAAGAGCAGTGGCGCGGTTTCTCCGGAGACGCGTGCCACGGAGAGGAGCACTCCGGTGAGCAGGCCATTCTTGGCGCTGCGGCAGACGATGGAGAGTGTGGCGCGGGTGCGGCTCATGCCGAGGGCCAGGGCGCTTTCGCGGAGGGTATTGGGGACCATGTTGAGGATGTCCTCGGTGGTTCGGAGGATCACGGGGAACATCAGGAGCGCCAGTGCCACGGAGCCGGCGAAGCCGGAGAAGTGTCCGGTGGGCACCACCAGCGCCATGTAGATGAAGAGTCCCACCAGCACGGAGGGCATTCCCATCATCACATTGGCCGCAAAGCGCAGCGCCGCCAGGATCCGGGAGTCTACGTTGAATTCGGTCAGGAAGATCCCCGCCAGGATTGCGGTGGGGATTGCCAGGATGCTGGCGCCCAGAGTGATGGCGAGGGTTCCCAGGATGGCATTGGCGATTCCGCCGTCGTCGACGCCGTAGGGTGCGGAACGGTGGAGGAGGAAATCGAGGGAGATGGCGTGTCCGCCCTTGAGGACCACGGTGCCGATGATGCAGAGCATGGCCAGGATGGCGGCGGCCACCGCGAACCAGGAGAATCCCTCCAGGATCGCGTTGGATATCTTACGTCCGATGGGGGAGCGGGAAGTCATGGTCTTATTTTCTCACCTTTCCGACGGCATTGAGGTAGCAGTGTGCCAGCAGCTGTATGGCGAAGCTGAGGCCCAGCAGGACGGTCCCCAGGGCGAAGAGCGCGCTGCGCTCCAGTCCGGTGGCCTCGGCGAAGCTGTTCGCCAGGGTGGAGGCGATGGTGCTTCCGGAATCGAAGAGCCCCTTCGGCACCTGCATCTGGTTTCCGATGACAAAGAGGACGGCCATGGTCTCGCCCAGTGCGCGGCCGATGCCGATGAAGACGGCGCCCAGGAGTCCCCGCAGGCCGTATCGCATGACCACGTCCTTGGTGACCTCCAGCTTGGTGCATCCCAGGCCGTATGCGGCCTCCTTGAGGACCGGCGGGGTCATTTTGAGGACATCGCGCATGATGGCGCAGATGAAGGGCAGGACCATCACTGCCAGGATGACGCCGGCGGTGAAGATTCCGAAGCCGGTGTTTGCGCCGCCCAGGAAGGGGATTTTGTCGAAGAAGAGGAATTTGTTGCAGAAGGGCTGGACGTATGTCTGCATGATGGGCGCCAGCACGAAGAGTCCCCACATGCCGTAGATGACGCTGGGGATGGCGGCCAACAGATCGATGGCATTCCCCAGGATGGCGCCGACTTTCGGGTGTGCCTCGGTGAGGAAGAGCGCGGCGGCGAATGCGGGTGGCACGGCGAGGAACAGTGCGATGATGGTGGTGGCGAGGGTGCCGGCCAGGGGTGCCAATGCGCCGTATTCGCCCTTTCCTGGATCCCATTCGGCGGACGCCAGGAAGCCCAGGCCAAAGCGGCCCCAGGCCTCGCTGCCCGCAATCCCCATTTGCAGGAAGAAGGCGGCCATCAGGATCACCGCAAGCGCGGCGCATCCGCAACAGCAGCCTTTGAAGATTCGGTCAATTCGGCTCATGTTTCCTTGGAGAAGGAAGAGAGAGGAGTGAAAGTGTGAGGGAGGGGAGGATATCGTGGGCGCCTGCGAAGCAGCCCCCGTCGCGGTTCGTTGTGTGGACCCGTTCCGGGGGGCGTGTGGCGTCGTCAGGCGCCGTGGATGTGTGAGGGTCTCTGGACTACTTCAGGACCTTGGAGAAGATCTCCTCGTAGACGGGCTGTCCGAGGGGCACGTAGTTCAGGCGGGCGGCAGCGGCGGCGCCTTCGGTGAAGCACCACTGGAAGTATTCCTTCAGGGCGGCGCGCTTCTCGGGAGCCAGGTCCTTGCGGACCAGGATGTAGGTCACGCCGGTGATGGGCCAGGACTGATCGCCCTCGCCATCGGTGAGCACCACGTAGAAGCCGGCCGCGTTCTTCCAGTCGACGCTGGCACTGCTGGCGGCGAAGTTGGCGGGGGAGGCCTCCACGTAGTTTCCGGCCTTGTTCTCCAGGGCGGCCATGCTCAGATTCGCCTCAACGGCGTAGGTGTATTCGGTGTAGCCGATGGCACCCACGATCTTTGCCACGTTGTTGCAGACGCCGGGGTTCTTCTGTCCGCCAATGCCCACGGGCCACTTCACGGAGCTACCCGCGCCCACCTGCTCCTTCCACTCGGGAGAGCACTTCGCCAGATAGTCGGTGAAGAGGAAGCTGGTGCCGCTGGAATCCGCACGGCGCACCACGGTGACGGGGGTGTCGGGCAGCGCAACGCCGGGGTTGCAGGCCGCGATCTTCGCGTCATTCCACTTGGTGATCTTGCCCAGATACATCTCGGCGAGGACCTGGCGGCTCAGCTTCAGGGTCGTGCCCTTCAAGGTAGGCAGGTTGTAGATGACCACCACGCCGCCCGTGACCATGGGGAACTGCTCCATGCCCGCGGCTTCCTGCTGCTCGGCAGTCAACGGGTTGTCCGTGCCCGCGAAGTCCACTGTGTTCTCCTTGAGCTGGTTCACGCCAGCGCCAGAACCAATGCTCTGGTAGTTGATCTTCACAACACCACTCTTCTGGCTGTAGGAATTCGTCCAGTTCTGATACACCGGCGCCGGGAAACTGGCACCCGCACCATTCAAGACCAGCGCTTTCTTCGAGGCGGCCTCCACCTCACGGGAGGCAAAGACGCTCAGCAACACCACACTGGTCAAAATCGCAGCACAGAAAGCAGAAAGGGTGACGAAAAACGATTTCATGGTTTCTCCTTGTTCAAAAAGCCGCAAGGCCTATTCCTCGGGCTTCAATCCTACTGTATAAAATCTCTGTGTGAGACCTGTAATCGGTTTGTTAGGATTATGTTAGCGGGGCCGGAGCGCCCTTGAAGAAAGGAGGAAGGAGGAAGGGAGGAGGGCTTGAAGTCCTGAAAAGGGAGGAAGGAGGAAGGAGGAAGTTAGGCCAGGGTTTCGTGACCGAAACCCCGCGCCGGAAGATACCGTCGCGTGCCCTGATGCGCCTTCTGCGCAAAGTGCAATGAGGAAGGTGCAATAG
>CAZMWS010000011.1:0-15478 GCA_964570085.1 uncultured Lentisphaeraceae bacterium
AGGCACCTTATGAACTAGCAGCTAGCCACTAACCTGCTAAATACTAATTCGGGGGCACGGGGGGCGCCAGCCCCCTTAGAAAAAGGAGGAAGGAGGAAGGAGGAAGGAGGAAGTTAGGCCAGGGTTTCGCGGGCGAAACCCCGCGCCGGAATCTACCGGCGCGTGCGCCAAGCGCGCCCCAAAATTGGCGCGCTGGTACCGCCGGTAGGCGGGAGAGCGTTAGCGGGGGTTCGGGGGCGGCAGCCCGACCTCCTTTGGAGATCTTCCTGCAAAATCCGCACTAGGAAGAAAAGCTCCGGTGCTAGAAACGCGCCGCTCCTGCGGCCCCTAAGCACTTTACGGCGTGCAAGCGCAAGAGGAATGGGGACTAGGAAACTGGGAATTCCGAAATCCCCACTCCTCCTTCGGATCCAAATAGTTCAGGAAAAATCCGAACTACTTGGATGCGCTATCGAGATCCTGGTCGTTCTTCCAGAGCATGCGCTCGCGCAGCTCCTTTCCGATGATTTCCATGGGGTGCTTGGCCAGGTTGTTGCGCATGCTGTTGAAGAAGGTGCGGCCGTTCTTGTTCTCGGCGATCCAGCGTCCGGCGAAGGTGCCGTTCTGGATGTCCTTGAGAACGGCGCGCATATTCGCCTTCACCACTTCGGGATCCAGCACGCGGGGACCGGAGACATACTCGCCGTATTCGGCGGTATCGGAGATGGAGTAGTTCATGGCCGCGATGCCGCCCTTGTTGATCAGATCGACGATCAGCTTCATCTCGTGGATGCACTCGAAGTATGCGTTCTCGGGCTGGTATCCGGCCTCCACGAGGACCTCGAAGCCGCAGCGCATCAGGTCGGCCACGCCGCCGCAGATCACGCACTGCTCGCCGAAGAGATCGGTCTCGGTTTCCTCGTACATGGTGGTCTCCATCACGCCGGCGCGGGCGCCGCCGATGCCGGCGATGTATGCCAGAGCGATCTCCAGCGCCTTACCGGTGGCATTCTGCTCCACGGCCACCAGGCAGGGCACGCCCTTTCCGGCCACGAACTGGCTGCGCACGGTATGACCGGGGCCCTTGGGGGCCGCCATGAAGACATCGATATCCGGACGGGGCACGATCTGCTGGTAGCGGATGTTGAAGCCGTGGGCGAAAGCGATGGCGTTACCGGCCTCCAGATAGGGCGCCACGGACTTCTTGTAGACGTCAGCGGCCACCTCGTCGTTCACCAGGATCATCACGATGTCGGCCCACTTGGAGGCGTCCTCCACAGTCATCACCTTCAGGCCCGCGGCCTCGGCCTTGGGGATGGACTTGCTGCCGGGGCGCAGTCCCACGACCACGTCCTGTCCGGAGTCCTTCAGGTTCATGGCATGGGCGTGGCCCTGGGAGCCGAAGCCGATGATGGCGATCTTCTTGCCCTGCAGATTGTTGATGTCACAATCCTTCTCGTAGTACATTTTGGCCATTGTTGGTCTTCTCCTTGTTTGTGGGTGCTTGGGTTTTTCTGCTGACTGGGAGGGCGCATTGCGCTACAGGAGATTCTTCCCGTAGTCGAACTCGCCCTTCATCTTGGTATGATCGGAAATGGTTGCGGGGCCGCGCTCCAACGAGACGATGCCGGTGCGCGCCATCTCCAGGATGCCGAATTCCTCCAGCATCTTCTGGAGTGCGCCCGCCTTCGCCTCCTGTCCAATGACCGCCAGAGTGAGGCACTCGGGGTGCATATCCACCACCGAGGCACGGAAGACGGAGGCCACCTCCAGGATCTTCGTCTGGCTCTCGCTGGAGGGCACGCGGACTTTGATGAGCATGAGCTCGCGCCGGACGCTGGGGCATTCGGTCAGATCCGTGACGGAGTGCACGGTGATCTGCTTGCGCAGCTGGTTGCACAGCAGCCGTGCGCGACCGTCGTCGGTAGTAGTCTCGATGGTGATGCGGGAGACGGACGGGTCGTCGGTGGGTCCCACTGCCAAAGAGTCGATGTTGTATCCCTTTCGGGAGAAGAGCCGGGTGACCTGGCTGAGGACGCCGGCGGCGTTGTCCACCAGCACGGCCAGAGTGTGTGTCTTCTGTTCTTCCGGAGTATTCATGGTGTCTTCTCCTCGGGGCTAGTTGACCAGGAAATCGGTGATGCTTCGGCGGCCGGCGCAGACCATGGGGCGCACCATCTCGTCCTTCTGGATGGCGCACTCGATCACGAAGCCCGTCTTGGATTCCAGGGCCTCGTGGAGCGCCTGCGAGAGCTGTTCCTCGGTGCAGACGCGCCGTCCCTGCAGGCCGTATGCCTCCGCCAGGCGGACGAAATCGGGCCCGCGGTGATCCAGATCGGTCTGGCTGTAACGTTTGTCGTAGCAGAGGGTCTGCCATTGGCGCACCATTCCGAGAGTCTGGTTATTGAAAAGGATGGTGATGATGGGGAGCGTATAGAACGCCTCGGTGGCCAGCTCGTTGCAGTTCATGCGGAAGCTTCCATCGCCGGTGACATGGATCACGGTCTTGTCGGGATGGGCGGCCTTTGCACCGATGGCGGCGCCCAGTCCGAAGCCCATGGTCCCGAAGCCGCCGCTGGTGATGAGCTGTCCGGGGTAGTCGAAGAGGAAGTTCTGGATGCACCACATCTGGTGCTGTCCCACATCGGTGGTCACGATGGTATCCTGGGGCATGATGCGGCGGACGGCATCGCAGACCTGACGGGGATTCAGGGTATCGCCGCAGATGGGGTACTGCGGCTGGCGAGGCAGCGAAAAGACCTTCTCCTTCCATTCGGGATGATGGCACTGCTCGATACGCTCCAACAGCAGCGCAAGCACCCGTCGGGCATCGCCCACGATATGGTGGTCGGTCTGCACATTCTTGTCAATCTCGGAACGGTCGATGTCGATCTGCACCACCTTCGCCTGCTTCGCAAAGGACGACGGATCCAGCGCCACGCGGTCGGAGAATCGGCATCCCACGGCGATGAGCAGATCGCAATTTTCCACGGCGGAATTGGATGCCTGCGAGCCGTGCATTCCCACCATGCCGGTGGAGAGCGGGTGTTTTCCGGGGATTCCGCCGGCGCCCATGACGGTGAATGCGGAGGGCGCGTCCAGGCGTTCGGCAAAGGCGACGTATTCCTTCTGGGCGCGGGAGAGCACCACGCCGCCGCCGCAAATCAGGAAGGGCCGCTTTGCCTCCTGCGCCATCCGCGCCAGGATATCCAGGTCCTCCTGGTCGGGTTCTGGCGGATGGAAATTCTGGCTGGCGCGGTGGATCAGTGAGGCCAGTCCACCGTGGGTCACATGCTGTTCCTTGGGGAGGGGCTCGAAATCCGTGACAGCCAGAGTCACATCCTTCTGGATATCCACCAGCACGGGACCGGGACGGCCGCTGCAGGCGATGGCGAAGGCCTGCCGGAGGGTATCGGCCAGGTCCTCCACACGCTTCACCAAAAAGGCGCTCTTGGTGATAGGCATGGCGATGCCGGTCATATCCACTTCCTGGAAGGAGTCCTTTCCGATGAGGTTTCCGGAGACATTGCAGGTCAGGAAGACCACGGGGGAGGAATCCAGATACGCGGTGGCAATGCCGGTGGTCAGATTTGCCGCGCCGGGGCCGCTGGTAGCCATGCAGACGCCCACCCGGCCAGTGCTGCGGGCATAGCCGTCCGCCGCATGGGCGGCACCCTGCTCGTGGCTGGTCAGAATGTGCCGAATGCGGTCCTTGTAGCTAAGCAGCTCGTCGTAGACATTCAAAATGGTGGCTCCGGGATAGCCGAAGACGGTGTCCACACCCTGCTCGAGGAGACACTCCACCACGATTTTAGCGCCGGTGCATTTCATAATAAGTGGTTAGTGGTCAGTGGTTAGTGATTAGCTATCTGGACGCTACGCGGTTTTTCCGCGGTTGAAGCCGCGGTACACTAGCACCGCCGTAAAAACGGCGGAATTCTCGCTGGCAACCGCACAGGCTACTGCGAACCCGCTAAACACTGAATGTTGAAAAAGGGAAAGGATCGTTTTCTAGAAAAGGAATCCGGAATTGTGCGGGAAACGAAAAAAGCCCCGCAGTCTTATGATGGACCGAAGGGCTTCTTCTTTTTCCTGGATCCCCGCTTGAGGAACCCGGATCTTCTCGGAATTTTAATGGCTGACTTCTTATTTTTCCTTCAGAGTCGGCGCTTCGTCCACAGCAAATTTTCTTCGCGTTGCCGGAGGGCCGTCTGGCGCCGTCCCGCAACGCTATCTAACCGCGACGTAAAGTCGGAAGAAAACCTGGTTGGCGAAGGAGAATCGCATTATTCAGAGGAAAAACGGAGTCGCAAAGGGATAAAACGGGTGTTTTCTTGTGGAAAACGCCGCATACTATAAGCACCTTTCCGCGTTTTTCGCCCACGCGCAAAGAAAAACCTTGAAAAGTGCGGTGGCGGGCAATTTGCGGGGGAAAATCCGGGAGTTTTTGGGAGTCCTGGGCGTCCTGGGGGATTTTCGGAGGGGTGGGGATGGTGGTCGGTATATTTCCCCGAAGTCACCCACCTACGGAGGAAACTATGATCACTCGCACCATCAGCGGCACCATACAGGGCGTGGATGTCCAGACTGTCGAGATCGAAGTCAATGCCTTTGACCAGAAATCCCGGGATCCCACGGAGCAGCCGCATTTCAATTTGATTGGACTGCCGGATGCCGCGGTCCGGGAGAGCCGGGACCGTGTCCGGACGGCGCTGGGAATGAATGGGGTCGCCATGCCCACGGGAGTCACCACCGTGAATCTGGCGCCAGCGGCACTCCGGAAGACCGGCGGACTCTACGATCTGCCCATCGCGCTATGCCTATGCGCCTACCGCCGACAGCTTCCGGCGGAGGTGCTGGCGGAGACCATGGTGGTGGGGGAGCTCTCCCTGAATGGCGAACTGCGGGGAATCCGCGGGGCGCTGCCGCTCGCCATGCACGCAAAGGGCCTGGGATTGAAGCAAATGGTTCTTCCCATGGAAAATGCCCGTGAGGCGGCGGTCTCCGGCATGAGGGTCTATGGCGCGCGGTCCCTCCCGGAAGCCCGCGATATCCTCTCGCGCCTGGCGGAAGCGCAGCCCGTCACAGTGGACGTAAATGAACTCTTCCAGAAATCCGTCCATGCACGGCTGGATTTCCGGGATGTGAAGGGCCAGGCAACCGCCAAGCGCGCACTCCTCATTGCGGCAGCCGGAAACCACAATGTGCTCATGGTGGGACAGCCCGGCGTGGGAAAGAGCCTCATCGCGAACCGCATCCCCGGAATCCTCCCGCCCATGACCCTCCAGGAATCCATGGAGGTCACGCGGATCTACAGCATCGCCGGACTCCTCCAGGAGGCCAATGGCGGACTGGTGGTGGACCGACCCTTCCGCGCACCACACCACACCATCTCCGACGCGGGACTCCTGGGCGGCGGCGTGGGAATCCCCCGCCCCGGAGAGGTGACTCTGGCACACCGCGGAGTGCTCTTCCTGGACGAAATGCCGGAATTCCGCCGAAATACCCTGGAGACTCTCCGACAGCCCATGGAAAACGGCACCGTGACTCTCGCACGCTCCGGGGGATCCTTCACCTTCCCCGCACGGTTCATGATGGTGGCCGCCATGAATCCATGCCCCTGCGGATACTACGGCTCCCCAGACCACCAATGCCACTGCTCCCCACAACAGGTGCTCTCCTACCGCGGAAGAGTCTCCGGACCCATGATGGACCGATTCGATCTCCACCTGGAAGTGCCGCCACTCCCACAGGAGGTCCTCCTCAGCGCACACCAGGGACCCTCCTCACAGGTCTTCCGCGAAAAGGTCATGGAGGCACGAAACCGACAGCTCTTCCGATACAAGGACACCACTATCCCCGATAACGCCGGCGTCCAGGGAGTGGCTCTCGATCAATTCTGCGCCCTCGATGACAACGGAAAAAAATTCATGAAAGTCGCCCTGGAAGCCAAACACCTCTCCGCACGCTCCTACGACCGAATCCTCCGCGTGGCACGGACCTGCGCCGATCTCAATGGACACGAAAACATCTCCGCAGAAGAACTCGCCGAGGCATGCCAATACCGCTCCCTCGACCAAACCCCACAGGATCTCTGGTAAAAAGGCAAGAAAACGCAGACTTTTTACACCCGATGCCATGAATGAAGCCAACGCTAGGTTTTACATTGTGTCAAAAGACATTGCACGGTGAGAGTCCGGAATGCCTTTCATTTTCCGTTACAAGGACTTCGTCATCAGGTTTTGGTATTGTTTTGAGGAGCGTCGGAGAGCACGTTCATGCCATAAGTAGCGATGCCAATATCAAGATCTGACTTGAGCCCTGAGGTAGAGATTGCCTCGGTGCTGGGGCATGTAAATCCCGCCCTACTCAACGAGCTTCTCAGGGAGATTAGACGCAATGAACAGCTATGCAAAGATGCTTGGGATCTCTATCTCGGCTGACACCACCTGTTTTGTGGGCTCCTTTTCCGACGGCATTGCGGTGGTCGTGAGTGGCGTGGAGTACTTTTTGCGTTTCACGGATTTCCCGTGGTTTGAGTTTTGCAGTGTAGCCGAGCTGCGGGATGTCACCTCGGACCGCTGGGGGGTATATTGGAAATCGATTGACATCGACCTTTCCCTGGAATCCCTTCAGCACCCGGAGCGTTTTCCTGAAAAGATCTCCGTTGAGGCCTGGCTGAAAGCGCGAAAACGGAATGCCGCCAGGATGCTCGGCGGCATCAAATCCGCCAGGAAGGCGGTCTCCAGCCGCGAAAACGGCTGCAAGGGCGGGCGTCCCCGAAAACACCAGGAACCCGCCATGGCGTAACGGCGCCGGTAGCGGCGGTAGCGGTCGCCGGCGTCGAAAACGCCCCTTTTGCCGGCGCGTTCTTCCCCATGGAGGGAAGTCCAAAGGAGGTCGGGCTGCCGCCCCCGCACCCCCGAATTAGTATTTAGCAGGTTAAGTGGCTAGCTGCTAGTTCATAAGGTGCCTGCGGCGCTCTTCCGCGGCGCGTACTTACCACCGGCGCGTGCCTCCCAGGGCACAGTTTTGCAGGGAGATCTCCAAAGGAGGTCGGACTGCCGCCCCCGCACCCCCGAATTAGTATTTAGCAGGTTAGTGGCTGGCTGCTAGTTCATAAGGTGCCTGCGGCGCTCTTCCGCGGCGCTTTGCCGCGGTACTGGTACCGCCGCTTTTGTCGGCGGCAAGAGCCGCGCAGCGACCGAACAACTAACGGCTAACAACTAATTGCTAAATACTTGCGCCGCAATCTTTTGCGGCGCATTGGCGCACGCGCCGGTAAATTCCGGCGCGGGGTTTCGGGCACCCGAAACCCTGGCCAAACCTCCTCCTTCCTCCCTCCTCCTTCCTCCTTTTTTGCATTTCATGTCTTCCTCCCGCAACAAGACCCTGGTTCTTACGGACGCCGAGCGTGCGCGCTATTCGGCGGAGCTATTGCGTTCCCCGGGGAAAGCGGTGTCTTTTTCTGGGATTGAGGACCGTGTGCTGTTGGGGGAGATCGAATCCTGGTTGCCGCTGTTGCCCGATGCCTTCGTGGATCTGCTGATCCTGGATCCACCCTACAACCTCGACATGGACTTCCGGGGGAATCGCTTCGTCCACCGTTCCAGCGAGGAGTATCTGGCGTATTTGCGCTCCTGGCTATCCCCCATGATGCGGCTGTTGAAGCCCACGGCGTCGGTCTATCTGTGCGGAGACTGGCGGGGAAGCGCCGCCTGTCAGCAGGTCATGGAGGAGTTTTTCCTGTTACGGAACCGCATCACCTGGCAGCGCGAGAAGGGCCGCGGTGCCTCCGACAATTGGAAAAGCGGCTGTGAGGACATCTGGTATGGCACCTGTGGACGGGACTTCGTCTTTCATCTAGACCAAGTGAAGATCCGTCGGAGGGTTCTGGCACCCTACCGTGAAAAGGGGGTCGCAAAGGACTGGTCGCAGGAAGCCACCGGCGAGAAGACCCGCATGACCTGTCCCTCCAATCTATGGGATGATATCACCGTGCCCTTCTGGTCCATGCCCGAAAACACCCCGCATCCCACGCAGAAGCCCGAGAAGCTCCTGGCGAAGCTCATCCTGGCATCCTCCAACCCCGGCGACCTGGTCTTCGATCCCTTCCTGGGAAGCGGGACCACCGCCGTGGTCGCGCGAAAGCTGGGACGGCGCTTCGTCGGCGTGGAAAGCCAGGAAGAATATTGCCTCTGGGCACTGAAACGCCTGGAAAACGCCCGCACAAACTCCCGCATCCAGGGCTACGAAGACGGCGTCTTCTATCAGAGAAACTCCTAAAGTTTTAGGTCCTAAGTAAGAAGGGGAAAATGCAGAAAAAGGAGGAAGGAGGAAGGAGGAAGGAGGAAATCAGGCCAGGGTTTCGCGGGCGAAACCCATCGCCGGGAAGTACCCGGCGATTGCACCAAAGCGCGCCCAAGTGGCGCGCCAAAGGAAGAAAGGCAAAAAGATACAGACAAGGCTTCCGCGCAAGGGCGGTACGGCACCACTGCATCTTACTGTTTTACTAGCGCCTTCAAGGATATGCGGGGCTGCCGCCCCCGTGCCCCCGCTACGGCGCAAAGGCACCATAAGTACTTAGCAATTAGTGGCTAGTGACTAGTTGCAAGGTCGCCCAGCGGGAATTCCGCCGCTTGGATGCGGCGGTACTAATACCGCGGCCAGTGCCGCGGAAGAACCGCGTAGCGACCTAACAACTAGCGGCTAATCACTAACTACTAGCCACTTGCGCCGCAACCGGTTGCGGCGCATTGGCGCACGCGCCGGTAAATTCCGGCGCGGGGTTTCGGGCACTCAGCCCGAAACCCTGGCCTAACTTCCTCCTTCCTCCTTCCTCCTTCCTCCTTTTTTCAGTTACATTACTTGCCGGGCTACGCGTACGGGGGTATGCATAGCAGAGCCTTTTCCCTCTCTCCGGTTGGGGGGATTCCATCAACATTTTTCTGCTGAGCGGCTTATGTCTAGTGACGACAAGAAAGTGAAGGGCGTAGTGGATCTGGTATTCCTCCTGGACGCCACGGGGAGCATGCAGAGTTGCATTGATGGCCTGAAGGCAAATATCAAGTATTTCTTCGACCGTCTGACCAGTCCGGACGAAGCGAATCGCGTGCCGGTGCGGGAGTGGCGTGCGAAGGTAGTGGGCTTCCGGGACTTCGACGACAACACCCTGGATTGGCTGGTGGACAACCCCTTCACCGATCGCGTGGATCAGCTCCATCTGCAGCTGGACTCCCTGGTCGCCACCGGCGGCGGGGATATCCCCGAATCCTTCTTGGACGCGCTCTTCGCCGTGTCCTCCCAGGAGGAGACCGGTCCCGGCGAGGAGCTCTCGCCGTACCGCTGGCGCTTCCGCCGGGAGGCCGCCCGCGCCGTCATCGCCTTCACCGACGCGCCCTTCAAGCCCGTCATACGCGCGCCGCAGGGGCGAGGCGGCACCGTGGACGATGTCATCAACCGCATCATGGAAAAGCGGATCCTGCTTACCGTCATCACGCCCTTCCAATATTTGGACGAGCACGACCGCATCCGGGAATTCGACGACATGCATGTCTTGGCGGAGGCGGACAAAGCAGAGTATCTGCCGTTGAAGGACGCCAATGGCGGGACCCTCTCCCTGGCAAGCTTCGCCCAGGACCAGGAGGTCATTGTGCGGCTCCTCACCAAGCTCGCCAAGACCCTCTCCAAGTCCGTGGAGACCGAGGCGCTCTAACCCACACCCCCTTCCGACTGAAAAACCGCCATGGGAACCTGTTTAAGCCCCGGTGACCGCATCTCCCGCTACCGTGTGGAGGAGCTGCTGAACGACGGTGCCTACGCCGTATGCTACCGCGCCGTAGACACCACGGATCCGCAGAAGCGGAATGTCTTCCTGAAGCAGTACAAGAGTCCCTCCGTGCGCACGGGATGGTATCGTGGCTACGTGGCCTACGAGGAGGAGATCCGTTTCCGCATTGAGCAGGGCGGCCTGATGGGGAAGACCTGCGCCTTCTTGGATTTCTTCGAGAGCCGGGATGCCGGTCAGCGGGGATACTACCAAGTCTTTGAATTCCTCTCCGACGGCAAGGACCTGCAGGCGGAGCTGGAGGACGAGGACTTCCGGTGGCAGCAGCGCTGGACCTTCGCCAAGCTCATGCTCTCCACGCTGTGCCAGCTCCACCGCACGGGCATTGTCCATTGCGACCTGAAGCCCGAGAATCTCTTCCTGGTATCCGCCCCTGAGCTCTCCACCGGATACCGTCTGAAGGTCATTGATTTCGACCACTCCATCCTGGCGGATCGCGTGGCGCCCTGGAAGGGCTACGAGAGCTACGCCGGCACCCCCGGATACCTCTCTCCCGAACACCTCCGCGGCGAATGCCCCGTCTTCGCCTCCGATGTCTTCACCGCCTCCCTCATCCTCCAGGAACTCCTCTGCATAGAGGGACACCCCTATAACCAGCAGGATCCCCAGGAATACCGCCGACAGGCACTGGAACACGCGGCGCCCCTCCCGCACCTCCGCGAATCCACCGGCTCCCCCTCCGACGACCAGGTGATCTGCCGACTCCTCCGGCTGGCACTCTCCCCACGCCCCGAAGACCGCCCCGCCATGCAGGACCTCCATCTGGCACTCCTCCAGGCAGGAAAGGGACTCCTCACTCTGGAAGAAGCCCCCGCCACCACCACAATCCCGTCTGCACCACCTGCACCTCCCGCCCCCGTGAAAGAGCCCGTGCCAGCGATTCCGGATACCGCGTCCGCGCAGTGGCCGCCGAAGCCCGCCTGGGAATGCGAGACGCCGCGTCCCGCCGAAGGCGAGACCACCGGACGAGTCCCCCTCCGCAGAAATCTTCGGCCGCTCCCGACATCCCCCAGACTACCAGAAGAACCGCCGACTGCCCCCAAGCCCCCAAAGGCCGCCCCCGTCACACCGCCACCGCCGTCCTTCCCGCCGATCGCGCCACTGCCCCCCGAGCCGGCTCCAGAAACCGCTCCCGAATCCGCTCAACCGATTCCCCGTGGAATTGTGCTCTCGGGGGTTGGTGGTCAGCAGGTAGTTTTGAATATCGAAACCCATGTAGGAAAGCGGCTGTTGTCCCGTTTTGGAGAGGACTGCCGATACTATTCCGAGTTGCAATACACCCTCTATCCAGAGGAGGGCGGCTGGTTTGTGTCGCCCAATGGTGGCGCCCAGAACAAAACCCTCCTCAACGGCGAAGTCCTGACGGGCCGTCAGCGCCTGAAGGACGGCGATATCCTATGCGTAGGGAATCCCCTGCGCGGCATCACCAAGTTGCCCCTGACTGTCTCCTTCCCTGGTTGAGTCCATGTCCCTCCCCTCCCCCAGCATCAACCCACTGCCCTTCCCCAGGGAAGCCATGGATCCGCCCCCGCCGAAGGATCCGGATACCCTCCAGCGCGAATTTGAGGCGCTCTTGCCCCTGGAGGAGACCTGTGCGGGGCCCATCCAGGAACTCCCGGAGAATGCGGGCGACCTCTTTCTTGTGGGGGACATCCATGGCGATCTCATTGCACTGGAGGGGATCCTGCTATCCATCCGTCGCCTCGCAAAGCCAGGCACCGCCACCCTGATCTGCCTGGGGGACTTGATTGACCGCGGGAATGCCTCGCTGCCCTGTCTGCTGAGATTCCTCAAGGAGCGCCGCGATCCCTTCTGGAAGACCCCGCCTATCCTCCTGGGCGGCGACCACGAGAATGCCCTACTCTGGGACGAGAGACTCCAGCACTTCGGCGCCTGCGTCACCCACGCCACCCTGGCACACCAGCTCAACGCCCTGCCCGACTTCCGCACCATCGGAAAGGCCCTCACGCACTGGCTCCATCTGCGTCCCTGCGCGCTCTTTGACCACAAACACGGCGTAATCCTCGCCCACGGCGGCGTACCCCAGCAGGACCTGCTGGAGAGCCTGAAGGTCCCCGAGGACCTGGAGTCCCCGGAGTGTCTCCGGGACTTCCTGTGGAACCGCCTGACGGACGCCCGCCGCAAGCGTCCCAGCCGCACGGTCTGCGGCACCGAATTCGGCAAGGAGAATCTCTCGGAATTCTGCAAGAAGGCATCGGAATTCCTGCCGACGGAACCCCGGTTGCTCTTCTGCGGACACCAGCATCCCTTCCATGGCTGGCAGTGGATCAGCGACGACGATGGACACGGCGCACTCTGCCTCCACTCCACCTTCCAGCGTCCCTTCATCCCCGACGAAGAACTCATCGGCGCACCCTGCTTCGCACGATATTCCCCCGATGCCGAGGACTCCCCGCTGCAAATCTATTCCTACCAGGCAGAGTCCCTGGAGATCCTGACTGCGGAAGAGCGCCTCGCCCGACGGGGAATCCCCTGGTCTGCCGTGGCGGAGGAGTGGCATCCATGAGCGAGAATGCCGTGCAATCCGGGGGACTCGTTGTGACCCAGCGGGGGAAGGAGTTGCCGCCCCTCACGAGCGAGCAACTCGTCTGGCTCAATCAGCGGGGATACCTCCACGACCAGGATACCGTCCGCAGCGCCGATGGACGGAGCCTGGGCGATGTCTACGAGGTAGTCACTCGCGCCATCCTCTCGGGCGTCCCCCTGGAATCCGCGGAGCGCGCGGTCGTCTGCCAGACCTGCGGAACGCCCTTCACTGTACAGGAGATCGACACCCCCGCCTGGTGCCCCGACTGCGGCGAAGAACTCTCCGTGCAGGAACTCCGCCGACAGGCTGCAAGACGCCCCCGGCGGGGACTCGTGCTGGGCGGTCGACGTCTCACCACCATGGATGGCCACGAATGGCAGAGGCTCCTCGTGGAACGGCCCGAATTCGTCTTCCTGGCGAACTGGGAGCGCCTGCGGGGCGAGGACTGGATGCGATTGCTCTTGGCGCATCCGGAGCTCCGGGAGCATTGCCGCTGGGAGCGCCTGTCTCCCGATCAATGGGAGCTCCTCGCCGAGCGCGGCGTGGTGGATCCCTCCTGGGCACAATTCGCCCGAAAGCCCACCGCCGAACAGGTCGCGCTCCTGCACGACCACCCCGAGATGGCGCCCTTCGTCGCGTATTCCCGACTGACCCTGGAACACTGGAAGACGCTCTTCCACTCTGCCCCCGAAATCGCCATAGAGCACCGACAGTGGCTCCCGCTGTGCACCCCCGCCGTCACCGTCAGACTCTATCTGGACGACACCCTCCCCGATGCCATCAAGCGCCTCCTGCCCGCACGGGAGCTCTCCGGACGCCAATGGCTGGATCTCCTGGCGGAATCCCCCGCGCTGGCCGACTTCTGTCCCTGGGAGACCGTCCTCCAGGCCATCCGGAGCCTCCCCGCACCCACCTACGCTCGGAATCCCCTGGGCCGCGACAAGGCGATGCTCCTCAATGAAGACCAGCACGACTGCCACAAGCGCTTTCCGGAGCTCTGGGAGAAGCGCCAGGAGCTCTGGGAACAATCGAAGGGCACCCTAAAGGGCCTACCCCAGAGGGATCTCTGGCTCTTGGGGGACTTCTTTGGCTGGGAGCCCTGGATTGACCTGAAGGCACTCTCCCGAAAAGAGCTCTGCGATCTTTTGGCACGCCATCCCGGTTACGGTGACGCCCAGAGGCTCTGGCGCACCCTCACCCCCCAAGAGATATCCGCACTGCTATTGGACTCCCCCTCCCTGGCACCGAGAGTCACGCTCCCCGTAAAGCTCTTGACTCACGAACACTGGGAACGGCTCTTCCAGATCCACTGCGACAACCCGGAATTCCTCCAGCAGCTGGGGCAACTCTATCCCCTTCCCTGGATGGAGACCTTGACCCTCCAGGACCGGGAAATCCCCGCCCTGCGACGCCGAATCGTAATCCGGTGGATCTTCCTCGCCGGCGCATCGATCGTGCTATTGGTGCTCCTCATGGCAATGCTGTGACCCCCGGGGAAAGGGTGTCCGGCCACGGGAAGCCCCCCTAGCCGGGAATATATTAGGATCATGAGCTATCCAGTGAATCACATTGTGGACTACTACGGCAACGGGGAATTGTGCCTGGGGGTGGTAGTCAAAGACCAGACGGAGCGAGTGCAGGTGCAGGGCCCCACCAAGCAGGTGACCCGCGTCACCCTGAAGCAGGTGATCTGCGACTACGGCCGTTGCCCCACCAACAACCCCCTGCCCTCCCTCACCGCACTCCAGACGCAGATCGACGAACTGCGCGCCACCATCGACACGCTCTTCCTCTGGGAGACCCTCCGGGAGACCGATCCCACCCCACACACGATCACCGAACACGCCGCGGAATACTTCGGGGGCGAACCTACATGCGTCCAGAAATCCGCCCTGGCACGCGCCCTCATGGGCGACGCACTCCACTTCCATTTCGACGGAAATACCTTCGCGCCCAATCCGCAGGAGGAGGTGGATCGCCTGCTGGAATTGAAACGCCAGCGCGCGGAGAAAGCGGCGCAGCGGGAGCGCGCGAAGGAGTGGATAGGCAAGGCGATCCTGGCGGATGCGGAGGCCTGCAAGACCTCGCCCCTGGAGGTGCCTCCCGAAATCGAGCCCTTCCTCCAGCAGTGCACCGACTACCTGATGCGGGGCATCAACGGCGCGGCCGTCAATCTCCTCTCCCTGGCAGGCAGCAAGCTCTCGCCCCGAGAACTGGCACTCTCCCTCCTCCGAAAGACCCACCGGCTCCCCAAGGACGCCGACGAATTCCTGCTGGCCAATGGCATCCACGCCGGCTTCGCCACCGATGTCCTGGAGGCCGCCGCACTCCTGCGCCCCTACGCCGGCGAGGGCGACAACCGGGAGCTCTTCCAGGGGCCCGAGATCTTCTCCATTGACGACCAGTGGACCCGCGAAATCGACGACGCGCTCTCCCTCCAGGAACTCCCCGACGGCAATGCGCTGGTGGGAATCCATCTGGCAAATCCCTCCTCGTTCGTCCAGAAGGGCGACTTGCTGGACCAGGCCGCCGTGGATCGGCCACTCTCCCTCTATCTGCCCACCACCACCGTCACCATGTTCCCGGAACGGCTGAGCTGCGATCTGGCCAGCCTAAACCAGGACCAGCTCCGGCCCGCATTCAGCGTGCTGGCCACCCTGGACAACGAGGGCGAACTGGTGGACTGGCGCATCGTACCCACCCGGCTGGCAATCACGCGGCGACTCACCTACGTGGAGGCCGACCACCTCCTCCAGGATCCCGAGGAGACCCCGCTGAACCACGCCCTGCGGCGACTCCGCACGCTGGCCGAGCAGCGCCGGCGCATCCGCGAGGAATGCGGCGCCATCCAGCTCAACAAGCCCGAGCTCAAGCTCCATGTGCGCGACGGCGAAATCACCGCCGAATGGGACGACCAGAATACCCCCAGCCATGATCTCGTCAGCGAATTCATGATCCTGGCGAACCACTTGGCCGCCCGATACGCCCTGCGCAACGAGGTGCCCATCCTCTACCGCTGCCAGGAACTCCCCGGCGAAGGCGCACACTCCGTCCGCATCTACGATCCCGTGGAATTCGACCTGCAGGTGCGCAAGATGAAGCGC
>CAZMWS010000011.1:15488-16714 GCA_964570085.1 uncultured Lentisphaeraceae bacterium
CCGCCTCTCCACCTACCCGGAACCCCACGGCGGACTGGGACTGGATCTCTACACGCAGATCTCCTCGCCCCTCCGACGCTACGCCGATATGGTCATCCAGCGGCAGCTCTGCGCACACCTGGCCGGCGAGACCATCCCCTACACCCAGACCGAACTCTTCAGCGTCCTGGACAATGTGGACCGCACTGCCTCCGCAAACCGCGCCTTGGAGCGGGAGGCGCGCTCCTTCTGGACCCTGGAGCTCCTGCGCCGAAGAGACCTGGACAAGACCCTGGAGGCCACCGTGGTCCGCGTGGAAGACCGTCTGGTCCTGGCAGAACTCAAGGACTACCTGGTCCGCGGAATCCTCCTCACGCGGGATCGTCCCTACGTGGGCGACACCCTCATGGTCCATGTCCAGGACGTGAAACCAAAGCTCAACCGGCTGGTCCTGGAGCCCGCATAAACAGGCACGCGACAGGCACACCCATTCCCATACACCACTTTCCTCCCTTCCATGCGAGTCCTTTTCATCGGTGACATCGTGGGCCACGGCGGCCGAAAGGCAGTCCAGGCACTCTCTCCCCTCATCCAACAGGAGTTCTCCTGCGACTTCTGCATCGCCAACGGCGAAAACATGGCGGGCGGCAATGGCATGACGAAGCCCCTTCTGGCGGAATTCACCCCCGAGCAGGTGGATGTCTTTACCTCCGGCGACCATACCTGGGACCAGCGGGACTTTCCCGGACAGATCGACGAGCTCACCAATGTACTGCGACCCGCAAACTTCCCCGCCTGCCAGCCCGGACGCGGATGGGGGCTCTTCACCGCGCGCAACGGCGCAAAGATCGGCGTGATCAATCTCCTGGGGCGCGTCTTCATGAAGCTCAATGCCTCCTCGCCCTTCGATGCCGCCGACCAGGCCATCCAGGAGCTCTCCCAGGAGACCAACGCGATCTTCGTGGATTTCCACGGCGAGGCCACCAGCGAAAAGCTCTCGCTGGCGTACTACCTGGACGGACGGGTCACCGCAGTCCTGGGCACCCACACGCATGTCGCCACCGCAGACGACCAGATCCTCCCCGGAGGCACCGCCGCACAATGCGATGTGGGAATGGTGGGCGTGAAGGGCTCGGTTTTGGGACGCGACGCAGGCCCCGTCATCGCGAACTTCCGCACCGGAATGCCACAGCGCTTCCCCGTCAGCGAAGGCGAGGTCCTCCTCCACGGAACCATCGTTACCTTCG
>CAZMWS010000012.1:0-16649 GCA_964570085.1 uncultured Lentisphaeraceae bacterium
CAGCCGCGGGAAGTCAGTGCCTCGGCGGTCTGTTCCCGGGTCTGTTTGATGCGCGCCACATTCTGGCGGAGGTATTCCTGGTCTTCCAGGGCGGCGGCGCCCATGGCCTGCGCAAAGCGGTCGGTGTTGTAGGAGTCCTTCAGCTTGTTCATCTCGAAGATCAGCGCGGGATCGGCGAAGGCGATGCCCAGTCGGAGACCGGCGAGGGAGTAGCTCTTGGAGAAGGTGCGGGAGACCACCACATTGGGGAACTCCTTCACCAGATCCAGGCAGTTGTCTTCGGCGAAATCCGCATATGCCTCGTCAATCCAGACCACGCCGTCGAATTCGCGGCAGAGGCTGCGGATGGCGTCCTTGGGGAAGGAGTTTCCGGTGGGGGCATTGGGTCGCGCCAGGATGAGGAGCCTCGCGCCGGCGGCGAGCTGCGCCAGATTTGCGGGCAGCTGGAAGTCGTCGGTGAGCTGGAAGGGCTGTTTTACGGCGCCCTGGAGGTCTGCCAGCACGGGGTAGAGGGAGTAGCTGGGTTCGGGGAAGGCGAAGGCGTCGCCGGCGCCCACGAAGGTCCGTACGCCGATGGTGAGGAGGTCATCGGAGCCATTGCCGCAAAGGATGCACTCCTCCGGTAGTCCGAAGAGCGCCGAGGCGGTCTTTCGCAGGGGGAGTGCGGTGGGCTCGGGATAGAGTCGGAGTTGCTGCCAGGGGAAAGCGGCCGCCGCCTCCCCGACTTTCGGAGAGGGCGGATACGGATTCTCGTTGGTGTTCAGCTTGATGATCCGACGGCCAGTCAACTGCTCGCCAGGAACATAGCCGGCGATGGATTGGATGTCGGGACGGGCGAAGTTCTTCATAAAAAGGTGGAGGGAGGAAGGAGGAAGTTTGGTCGCCCCTTCGGGGCTCCTTAAAAAAGGAGGAGGGAGGAAGGCGGAAGGAGGAAGTTAGGCCAGGGTTTCGCAGGCGAAACCCATCGCCGGGACAGCCCCGGCGATTGCGCCAAGCGCGCCCGAATTGGCGCGCAGTTGCGAGTTAGGAATTAGCGCCTTCGGCGTAATGTGCAATGTGCAATGCGTATGGGCAGAATGGTACCGCCGAAGCTTCGGCGGAATTCCCGCGGAGCGACCGCTCAACTAATCACTAGCCGCTAATTGCTAAGTGCTTACGGTGCGTATAGCACCGTTGGCGGAAGGAGCGCCTGCGGTGCCTTGTGAACTAGCCGCTAATCCCTAATTGCCAAGTGATTGTGTATTGCGCTTTGAAAGCGCAAGGGGCTAGGGTTTTCGGAAGATGAAGTATACTGCGCCGAGGACGCAGAGTCCGGCCCAGAGGTAGTTCCAGTTCCACTTTTCGCGGAGGAAGAGGAGTGAGAAGGGCACGAAGACGGAGAGTGAGATGCACTCCTGGAGGATTTTGAGTTGTGCGACGGAGTAGTATCCGGCGCTGATGCGGTTTGCGGGGACCGCGAGGGTGTATTCGAAGAACGCGATTGCCCAGGAGGCGATGATGGCGATCCAAAGGGGGCTTCCCTTGAGGGTGCGGAGGTGTCCGTACCACGCAAAGGACATGAGGACATTGGATGCGCAGAGGAGGAGGCAGGTCTGGAGGATTCTCGGCATGGCGTTAGTACTCCAGGAGTGTGCTTTGCCGCCGGAGGCACCAGCAGTTGTAGCAGACGGTGACGAAGTAGCAGGCGGGATGGCGGGTGCGTTGGGCGACGAAGACATCCAGGAGCGTGCTCTTTCCGCCCAGTCCCATGGGACCAATGCCCAGGGCATTCGCCTTTTCCAGGCAGCGGGTCTCCAGCTCGGCCAAGGCGGGCTCTTCGCTGCGCTGGCCGATTTTGCGGAGCAGCTGGTGTTTTGCTTCTTCTTCGCCGCCGGCGCGGTCGCCGCCGATGCAGACTCCCAGGATTCCGGGGGCGCAGCCGCGTCCCTGTGCGCGGTAGACGGCATCGAGGATGCATGCCTCCACGCCGGCGAGGTCCCGGTATGCCTTCAGGGAGGAATCGGGCAGGGAGTATTGGATGCCCATGTTTTCGGAGCCGCCGCCCTTGAGCATGATGGCGACCCTCGCGGTGCGTGTGGAGGGCGAGTCGGCGGGGGTGTCCTCCCAGTGGAAGACGGGGCTCACGTATCCCAGATTGTTTCCGGTGTTATGGCCGGTGAGGGTCTCCACGCAGTTCTGACGGAGGAGTCCCAGTCGGGTGGCCTCGCGGACGGCGCGTTCGGCGGCCAGCTTGAAGAGCTGTCGGGGGAAGTCCTCGGCGCACTCCACGAAGAAGTGTATCATTCCGGTGTCCTGGCAGAGGGGGAGGGTGCGCTCTTCGGCGAGGCGGATATTCTCTTGGAGGGTATCCAGGACGGCGCGGGCGGGCGTGCCCTCGGCCTCGCGGGTGCGCGCATCGGAGAGCGCCTGTTGCACATCCTCGGGGAGCGAGGTAGAGGCGCGGGTCAGCAGCTTCAGCAGGATGGGATAGAAATCAGTCATGGGAGTCTCCTTCCGGCGCAGGAGGCGTTGGCGGATTTTTGCCGGAGAGGTGCGCGAGATACTCCTGCCACTCCACAGGCAGGAGGGAGCGCTTCTTGTTGTTGCATTCTTTGCAACAGGGGACGATGTTTCCTTTGGTGCTCTGTCCGCCGCGCGCCAGGGGGACCAGGTGGTCCATGGTGAGCTCGCTGGGCGGGAAGACGCGTCCGCAATAGTAGCATTTTCCCGAGGCGCGGCGGTTCTTCCACCAGGGCGAGTTCCGCAAGACCCGCGCTTTTTCTTTCTCACGCTTCAGGAATTCCGGAGAGGCGCGGAAGTCGTCCACAAAATCGAAGAATTCCTCCAGCCCCGAAAGCGCGCCGCCCTCGGAGTCTTCCTCGCCCGGCAGGAGGGGATCTGGGATGGGGCGGGAGGGCTTCATGAAAAAAAAGGAGGAAGGAGGGAGGAAGGAGGAAGGAGGAAGGAGGAAGGAGGAAGGAGGAAGTTAGGCCAGGGTTTCGCAGGCGAAACCCCGCGCCGGAATTTACCGGCGCGTGCGCCATGCGCGCCCAGATTGGCGCGCGGTTGCGAGTTAGGAATTGGTGCTTTCGGCGCAATGTGCAATGTGCAATGCGTATGGGCAGAATGGTACCGCCGAAGCTTCGGCGGAATTTCCGCGGAGCGACCGCTCAACTAATCACTAGTCGCTAATTGCTAAGTACTTACGGTGCGTATAGCACCGTCGGCGGAAGGGTGCTTGCGGCACCGAATAGACTAGCCGCTAGCCATTGCCTATGGCTAGATACTAATTCTCCGGCGCGCATGGTTGTGCGCCGGAGAATATAATGCGGCGGGTGAGGCCGTCGTGCGTGTGCGCGTGCGTGTGTGTGGTGCTACGCCACTTTCACGATCAGGATATTCTGGCTTTCGGCGCGATGGTAGGATATCTTGGATGCCATTTTCCGCACCATCATGATTCCGAGGCCGCCGATGGGTCGTTCTTCGGCGGGCAGTGTGGTATCGGGCTCGGGTTGTTTGAGGGGATTGAAGGGGATGCCGTCGTCGGCGAAGACCATCATCACGGAGTCCTGGTTGGGGGTCTTTTTGAGGGTGATTTTGAAGGCAGTGGCCTTTGCGTGCCGGACGATATTGGAGGTCAGTTCGTCCAGGATGATGTGGAGTGCGGCGAGTTTCTCGGGGGTGAGATCGGGGAGAGTCTCGTCGAGGAACTCGGATGCCTGTGCGATTCCCTCCTGTGTGGGCTGGAAGGCGCGGGTATTTTTCGCGGGCGGGGCGAGTCGTCGGATGGCGAGCATGGTGATGTCGTCGGCCTGTGGCATGCCCTCCACGAATGCGCTGACGGCGATTCGTGTCACGGAGGTGACGGTGGTGGGGGAGGGATTGGCGGTTATGGCGGCCTTGAGGGCGGCCACCAGCCGTTCCTCGCCGAAGAGCTCGTTCTTGGCATCGGTGGCCTCGGTGACGCCATCGGTGTAGAGGAAGAGCGAGTCGCCGGGTTCCAGTGTGAGGGTGAAGGGCTTGTATTCCACGGAGTCCATGAACGCCAGCACGGGACCGGATTTTTCGGGAATGAATTCGGCGGACGGCAACCGGACGGGCGGGTTATGTCCGGCGTTTGCGTATGTGACGACGCCGGTATCCAAGTCCAGGACACCGACCCATGCGGTGAGGAACATATTTGCCGCGTTATTCTGGCAGAGCTCGTGGTTGACGCGGGTGAGTGCGGTAGCGGGGTCCCGGAGTCCCAGGAGCGTGTCTTTGATGAGGGTCTTTGCGGTCATCATGTAGAGGGCGGCGGTGATGCCCTTCCCGGAGACATCGGCCACCAGGAATGCCACGTGGGTGGCATCCAGCATGAAGAAGTCGTAGAAGTCGCCGCCTACATCGCGGGCGGTCTGCATCTTTGCCTCCAGCTCGAAGCGCGGATTCTTTGCGAGCGGCTGGGGCAATTCCGACTCCTGGATGGTGGCGGCAATCCGCATGTCCTTGGCGCGGCGCTCGTCTTCGGCGGCATAGAAGGCCTGTATGGCGTCGTGTGCGCAGGAGATCCGGTCCAGGAGGACAGTGAATAGTCCGAGGACGACGAAGAGGAGTCCCCCCAGGACCGCGGCATTTTTGTTCCGGATGCTGAAGTATTCGCGGTCGGGGACGGCGGCGACGAAGCGGTGTTCGCCGAAGAGGAATGCGCGGCAGCGGCATTTTTCGCCGAAGAGCCGTTGTTCGAAGGTCTCTTTGGATGCGGTGCCCTTGTTGACGGCGTCCAAGAGTTCCTGGTCGCTCTTGCGGTTGGCGCTCTCGTAGGGCGCTGCGACGGTCAGGTCGTAGCCGGTTTCGAAGATGGTGCGCGCCTCGTCCTTGTGCCGCGCGGGATTGGAGAGGAGTCTGCCGGTAGCGGGATTGGCGCAGAGATAGAATCCGGTGCGTCCGATGATCCATTCCTCGAAGATATATCCGAGGATGGCGGGCATCATGGTGCCCAGGCGGTGTTCATAGAGCCCCACCTCTATATAGCCGTCACCGTCGGGAAAGGCCACGCCGAGATATTTTGCGCGGACCTTTGGGTTGTGCGCGTGGGTGCGGAAGGGCTGCGAAACGGTGAGTGTCTTGCCGTCGGTGAGCTGCAGGAAGGGCGCGGTGGCGGGATTTTCGCCCATCCTGACATTCAGGCAGGTGGGATCGTTGGAGGAGACGATGAGTCCCGTGCGGTCGACCACATTGAGTTCGTCAATATCGTGGTGCTCCGCGATCTCCGCCATCTCCTCCAGGGAGAGCTTCTGGACGGAGCCCAGTTTTCGGACGACATCGAGGGCGGAGTGCCAGAGGACGGCATCGATGGAGCCCTCGACGGAGGAATAGAGATCCAGGACGGCGAAATCCAGCAGCGCCTCGGTTTTTGTGCGTGCGTCGTGTGTGCCGATGCCCCAGGTGATCGCCATGATGATGGTGAAGAGTGCCAGGGCGATGGCGTAGATCAGGACTCGCCTTTTCATGCTGGAAGACTTATTCGATGGTGAAGATGGAGCTCATGCCGGTCATGTCGAGGACGCCCTTGACCATGGCATTGGGGTGTGCGATGGTCATCTTTCCACTGGCGGCGAGCATTGCCTTCTGGGCGGTCATGAGGACGCGGAGACCTGCGGAGGAGATGTATTCCAGGGCAGAGAAGTCGAAGACGATCTTCTTCACGCCATCGAAAGTCAGTGCCTCCGTGAGTTCGGGGGAGGTATTGGTGTCGAGGCGTCCCTCGACCTTCAGCGTCAGAGTGCCGTCTTCCAGCGTCTTGTCAATCTTCATGGGGAATTGGAATTGGTGATGGGGATGGGTGCCTCCCTTGCGGGACGCGCGCGTGTCTAGCAAGGGAGGAGGTGGTATTGGCTCTATGCCTCGGCGTCCTCGATGACCATGGGTGTGGTGGAGGAGGTGCCGTCGAGGGCGATGCGGGCTTCCCAGTGTGCATTCAAGGGGAATCCCTCGGGCATGGAGTAGCGGATGAGGATTGCGCCGGTGCTGTCGTCGCGGGAGAACTCGTAGGTGAGTGGCGTGTGCTCCGTGGACTCGATGCCCTGTGCGCGGAAGCCCTTATTCACGCATCCTTCGCCGCTCTGGCTCAGGAAGAGCAGGACCGTGTTGAGCTGCGCGGGGTGCGTTTGTCCCACGAATTCTTCCACCTTGTCGGCGATGAGATTTGCGGAGGCCTCTGCGGCCTGTGCGCCCTGTCCCTGTGTGGTCTTGAGGACGGTGCCGTCGGGGAAGCGTGTGGTGAAGACGTTGTTTTCCTTGGGGATGGCGCTTTGGCCGTTGCTGAGGAAGGTGGGTGCGGAGGGCCGCTTGAGATCGAGGACCGCCTGTGCGCGGCCGCCTTTCCAGCCGTCATTCATGTCCTCGATTCTGGAAGCGACATTGGTGTGGTAAGGCACCTCGGGCAGTTGGAGGTTGTTCTTGACGACCTCGATGGCTTCGGCGAGAGTGGAGCCGTTGACTTCCATGGCGCTGGCGATGAGGGGCATCTTTGAGAAGTCGCCGGCGAAGTGCTCTGCGATGGTGTCGTTGTAGATCGTGTTGGTGTACCAGTTGAAGATCTCCTTCATGGTCTTGAAGGTGGGCTCGGGGACATCGGCGAAGAAGAGATTCAGGTAGTTTTCGCGGGTGAGGGTGCCTGCCTTCTGCATATCGCGGATTTCGTCCAGATGGCGGAGGAATCGTCCGACGAATTCCGGTGCGCTGGTGGCGAAACCGCTGTTGTTTGCCTCCTTGGCGGTGTTGTCGAGGGGCGCGAGCATCTGGTGGACCTGGTAGAGCAGGTGCCGGATCTGCGGGGGGATCTGTGCGACGGTGTTGAGGCAGGCGGTGACGTATGCGCGGCCCACGAAGCATGTGGCCGGGTTGTTTGCCATGCCAAAGACCTGTTCCGGATCCGCGGCCTCCAGGGGCAGCTCGTCATTGATGGCGATCTCCTCGAAGAGGAACTTCTCGTAGGCGTAGGAGGACTTGCTGTTGAAGTAGTGGGGATCCGCGTTGAGGATGGTGGTGGAGGGGTTGCCGGGCAGATCGGGATGGACGGCCGTCTTTTGGTGGATGATGGCGGTGACGGCGGGGAACCACTCGTGGAACTGCTTCAGGAGGGTGAGGCCCTTGGAGAAGTTCTCGGGGGATTCGGTGAAGCGTCCGCCGAAGCTATAGATGTGGCGTGCGGGGCTCTGGGGATTGAGGACGGCGGAGAGGGCATCGGCGTCGGAGCAGCCGGTGGCCTTCTGGTAGAGGCGGAAGGTGTCGCAGAGGGTGGAGACCTCGCTGCCGTGGTATCCGGCGGCCAGGGCGGCGGATTCCACCTTTTCGCCGTAGGCGGCGTAGGCGACGGCGTGCTTCGACAGGGTGGTCACATCCATGCGCGCCAGGATGGCGTCGGCCATGGTCTTCAGGTGGTGGGGCTGGAGTGCCACGCCGGCGGGCATGGCGCGTGCGGCCTCGCGCAGGGCGTCTCCGGCCTCGGTGTCGGGCGCGAAGAGGGCGAACTTCTCGGCATTGGGGAGGGCGCCCAGTTTGTTGTCATTCACGGCATCGATGAGCGCCTTTGCGAAGAGCGGGCTCATGTTCGCGGTGCCGATGGAGGAGATCACTGCGGCGCGGGTGCTGGCGGTGCCGGCGGCGGCGCCCAGGAAGGGCAGTGCGGCGGCGGCGGCGGGCTGTGCATTCTTGGGTGCCTGCTGCGCGGCATCCAGGTCTGCCTGGACCTCGGGGCGTGCGAAGAAGACGTTGAGCGCGTCGAAGAGCAGTGGCGTGCGTGCGGCGGCCAGTTGTGCCAGGATCGCGGCGGAGGCGGGATTCTCGTTGTCGTGCGCGTGGAGGGTCTGCCCCAATGCATGCATGGCGGTGTAGACGGCCTCCCGGTTGTCACCGGCGTTTCCGAGTGCCTGCACGATGCCGGAGGCATCCAGGGCCTTTGCGGCCTCCTGGAGGGCATCCAGGTCGATGCCCTGGACGGATCCGCTGGAGAGGATGATCGCCTTGATGTTTTCGGTCTGGGGGGCGGGGAGCTTCAGGCTATCCACCTTGGCGAGGAGTCCTGCGCGGCCGTGGGCGCATTCGGCGGCCTTGTCGTGGAAGAAGGCGCGGATCTGCTCGGGGGTCTTTGCTTCGTGGGTGCCGCTCTCGATGGCGTAGCCGAATTCCACGAGATTATTCTTGACTTGCACGGAGAAGTTCGCGGCTTCGCTGTTGAGGGAGAGGCCCTTCAGGCCCAGCTCCTCGGTGAGGCAGTCCTGGAACATCTTGTTCAGCTCGCCGTTGTTGAGGGCGTCCAGGGTGGTGCCGCGCTGGGCGGTCGCCGCCAATTCTTCGTGCAGACCATTCAGGACCTCGTTGGCGGCGGCGGGGTTTCCGGCATCGATGAGCTGCTGGAGCAGCGTCGGGTGGGTCTCCTGGAAGGCTCTGGAGAGGCGTGCGGCGGTGTCGTCGGCGTTTCCGTTTGCGGGGAGGAGCGTCTGGAAGGCGGCGGCGAGGAATTTCTGTGCGCAGCCCTTGAGACCGCTGGCGAGATAGGTATCGCGGAGGGTCTCGGCGGTCACATTGCGGCCGGCCGCGCTCTCGGCGTTGCAGACCCCGAAGAGCTCATGGTTCTTTGCGAAGCCGCTGACGGGATCGCTGTTATCCACGAATTCGGCGCCGAAGTGTTCGGCGGCGATGGCGCGGCAGTCGGCGGCCATGTGTTCCAGTTCGAAGGGGATGTGCCGATCGGGCTCCGAGCTCCCGAGGATTCTGCAGATGGCGTTGTTGCGTTCCTGTGCGGTGAATGTGGGGATGTATGCCTGGTTGGCTGTCGGCACCTCCTTGGCATTCACGGGGGAGGCCATGGCCTGCATGAACTGGTTGTTGAGCAGTCTCTCGCCGCTGTAGCTCCTGAGGTGGACCAGCAGAGTCTGGAGCATGGAGAGCGCGTTCTGGTCGCTCACGTTGTTGACGAGAGAGAGGGCCTTTTCGTCCTGGATGCCGCGCTCCTGGAGGATGGTGACCACCGCGGTGCGGACCAGGAGGGGATTGGCGGTCCGGGCAAATAGGGGCATCGCCCAATCGGCGCGCGCCTGCTCCCGGTCCTCTGCGGACAGCCCGGCGCCGATGGCGAGGAATTCGTTTCGCGCGGCGATATCCTGTTCGCGGGGAGCGGGCTTGTTGGACAGGCGGAGGATCTCCTCGTCCAGGCGTTTTACGGTTTCTGCGACGGTAGTGTCGGCGGAGAGAGTGATGCGTGCGCCGGAGGAGGTGGCGATGAGGAGGGAGCAGGGGCCGTTGTCGGGATTGTTGTTGCAACCCTGGAGGATGGCGTCGCGCTGGGTCTTGGCGAACTTGAGGGCCTGTGCCTGCTCGTCCTGGGAGAGATGCTGGATGTCTCCGGCGAAGACCCGCTGATAGAGGGTGATATTGCGGCTCTCGTCCAGGTCGCGATGGATGGATGCAGTGGCGGCATCGCGCATCTGTGTCACCTGGGTCTGCTTGGCGGCGGTGCGTCCGGCGTGGAGCTGCGCCTCGGTGCGGACGATAGTTCCGTTGGCGGTGGCGTTGATCTGCTGGGCATTCCGGTCCAGGATCTGCCGGATCTGCTGTCGGGTGAGGGGCTTTATGCTGCGCTGGGTGAGGGTCTTGTCCTCAGGACCAGTGCCGGCGAGTCCCAATTCCGCACGGACCCGCGCGATTTCTTCGCGGCCCACGCCGCTGCGTGCGAGGGCGCGGATGAATGCGTCCTTGATTGTCAGGACCTCCGCGTGGCTGATGGTCTCGTTGTTGGCGCGGAGGCGATGGACGTGGTTGTTGATTTTGGTCAGCCGGGTCTCGCTGGAGAGCTTGACTTCTCCGGCGTTGTAGTCGCCCTTCGAGAGCCTCTGGAACTCTTGGATGGAGATATTGACGTTCGAAAGATTGATGTCCCTGGACATGGTTCTCTTCGCTCCTTTGTGGGTTCGTGTGTGTGTGGATGCCGTTCTGAACGGATTACACGCGGGGGCTCTCGGAGGTTACGCCTTTGCGCTGAAAAATCGGCCTACATCCTCATGTAGTTTCCGGAGAGGGAGAGGTCGTCTGCGGGGATGGCGGCGGAGGCGTCGGGGGCGCTGCTGGGGATTTCCACCGGAGCGGTGAGGAGTTCCTTCCACAGCGTGGCGGTCTCGGCGAAGTGGTCGAGGGCATCGACGGCCTGTTCGGCGGTGAGCCGGTCCAGCCAGTTATAGCGCTGGAGGTGCAGGTGTGCGTTGGTGGAATCCGCGGCCAGGGTGGCGCCGCCGGTGCCCTGGTAGAGGAAATTCGCCTGCAGTGCGGCGATGGCCAGGGCCTCCTTGCGGTCCACCGGGATCTCTCCCAGATCGGCGTAGATCAGCAGCAGGCCATCGCCGGTGTCTTGCAGCACCACCGTGGTTTCGTCAATCTCCAGAGCGGTGGCGCCCCCCTCCTCCACGAGTTCCAGGCCGAGGCGTTCGTTCAGCGATGCGAGAAGTTCTGTGAAAGTCATGGCGTTTCTTTACACTCCGATGTCGATTTTGTAGGAGGAATCCTTGTCGGAAGAGGCGTTCTGGGCGTCTTCCTTGAGTTTGTTGAGGATGGTGGAGGGGAGGATATCCCAGAAGCTGGCGTTGGGGAGTTCCATGCTCACCTTCTTGGCATCGGCCAGGAGCTGGGCGGTGTCGTTCTTGGTGAAGATGGTGCCCAGGGTATCCTCGTCGCTGTGGTCGAGGAGCAGCTCCATGAGCGCGCTGGCGAAGGTGAGGGGCTTCTGGAGGGGATTCGTGTAGACGGCGTCCTCGTCCTGCCGGATGTTCATGATTGTCTCCAAGAGGCAGGAGGAATACGAGGTGGCGAATGCCTGGATGGCGGCGGCCTTTTCCTCGGGGGCCTGGGCGGCGGCCATGGCATTCCGGAAGGTCTCCAGCGCGTTGTTCACGTCGCTGCGGCGTCCGACATCGTAGACATCCTGGTCTTCCACGGGGGAGAGCTGGCGGGTGATCATCTCGCAGAGCGTGGTGGCGGCCTGGACGGGATCCTCTGCGTTGGTGAGTCTGTTGACCACGCTGGTGTGGTAGTTTCCACCGGGCTGGTAGAAATCGGAGTACCGGAGATTCTGGTCTCCGCCGACGGCGTCAGAGAAGAGGTATTCGCGGACGCGTGGGAGCAATCCGTTGTATTCTCCGGGCTTGAAGTTGGGGTCGTCTGCAGCGCTGGCGTAGAGATCGGAGATTTTTCCGAGCAGATCCAGTTCGTCGCGCTGGGGGGCGGGGGCCTCCTTGTGCAAGGCGGCGGGATCCATGATGGCGGTCATCTGCTTGAGGACGGTGTTCATTTCGGTGACCGTGTTTGCCAGGCGCATCATGGACTGCACGAAGCAGTTGATCTGGGGCGGCAGCTCCATGCCCAGCTTCTGGAGCTCGGAGAGCGCGGCATTGAGGCGGTAGACGATGTCCTGGGAGAATCCGCCTTTCGCCAGCACGGAATCCAGGATCGCATCCACCTTTTCGCGGTTGGCCTCGAAGGCGGCGCGGCCCTCGGCGGAGAGCAGATTTGCGAAGCCGGTCATGACGAAGCCCTTGTCGCGGAAGGTGGCGCCCATGATCACGCGCAGCAGCTCGTGTTTCTCGTTCTTGCCGGCGGCGTTGCGCTCCTTTAACGTATAGAGGTTTCCGAAGTCGATGAAGGTGGCGAGGGCGCGGGTGGCCATCAGGTTACCGGAGTGGGTATCGCCGTGGAATTTTCCGGAGCCGAAGAGTGCCTCGTAGAACCATGCCTTGCAGGCCTGCAGGAGGTGCTGCTGCACGGCGCAGAGCTCGCCTTCGGTGGCGCCAACCCATCCACGGGCGCTTGTGAGGCAGCGCAGGGGGATGTTTTCCTTTGCGATGGGGACGGGGCGATTGTCTTCGGGGAGGCGCTTCCACTTGAGGCGGTGGGTGCCGGGGGCGCTCTGGAAGATGTTCTTGACCTGCGAACGCACCCTGTCTGTGTCGTCCTGGAAGTATTTGTCCACGGTGCGGCCCAGCTCGTGCTGCAGGACCAGCATGTCCTTCTTGGGGGCGGCCAGGTCGGAGAGCTTCATGGAGCAGACATTGGGAGCGATGGCATTGAGGGCCTCGTTCTTGCCGTTGGCGATGTCGTAGAGCTCCACGCCCTGGTTGATATTGGCGGCCTCCAGGGTGAAATCGAACTCCCGCTCATACTGGCGGAGCTGTCCTTCCCAGGTCTTGGCCATTCCGGGGATGCGCGCGGCGGCGGCATTGAAGATCTCGGCCTCGGCGTGCATGCGGCGCTCGGCGTCGTGGCGCATGATCTTCACCACCACATCCTTCTCCTCGAATATGTCCTCCATGACGGGATTGCCCTGTTCGTCGACCATGTCGCGGTAGAGGAAGCGTCCATCCTGTCCGAAGTATCTCTCCTGCTTGGGCTGCTGGCCGGTGTAGAGTTTGACCTTGCAGAGGAAGGTCTCGCCCACGGAGGCGGCGCCCAGGGACTGCTTGAGGGTGATGGAGCGGATGCGGCCATTGGACTCGTTGACCAGCTGCATGAGGTATCCCTGGACGATCTTGCGGGGGATGGGGGCCAGGGAGCACTTCATGTCTTTGAGGGCATCGGAGAAGTCGCCCATGATGTCGCGGGGGAGTCCCTGCATCATCTTCTGAAGGAGGGGACCCGCGCCCTTGAGGATGGCGCCGGCGAATTTGTTGATGGCGGTGCGGTGTGCCTCGTCGCGCGCCTCGCCCTGCAGGTCGGCCAGATCGAAGTTCTGTGCGTAGCGCATGGCGGCGGCGAAGGCGCTGCGCTTATCGGCCTTGCTGAGGGAGGTGAAGTATGTGGAGAGGACCTGCTTGAAGAATCCGACCTGTCCGGGCACATCGGAGTTCGAGGCGGCGTCCAGGATCTGGTTGAGGTTCTTGCCGTCCAGCTGCGCCTTGATCTGCTGCGCCGTCATGTTCTTGTACGGCTCATTGGTGAGGGCGCCGATGGCATTCGCCTGTCCGGGATTGATCTGGAAGATTCCGTTGATGAATGCCTGGACGGACTCGCAGCCGCGGTTCGCCATGGCCTGCAGGATATTGTCGAACTTCGCGATTTCGGTGCCGGGGAGTTTTTCGGCGTTGCGGAAGAATTCCACGAATCGTGCAGCGAAGTCGTCCTTTGCGGCGGCCTGTGCGAGGGTCTCGTTGTTGTTGGCGGCCTGCCAGGCGGGATCGAAGATGGCGGCCATCTTGGCGAAGCCCTCCTTCACGACCTGTGCGATCTGGGGAGCGACGGCGCGGTCGAGGATGGTGGGATCCTTGAGGATGGCGGCGAAGGTCCCCAGGCGTTCGGGGGCGGAGAGCGCCTTGCGCATGGTCTCGCCGGGGCGGTTGACCACCACATCGGCGACCATGGTGTCGTCGGAGAAGACTAGGTCGGCCACGAAGTCCTTGACGGCGTCGACGGAGACTCCGGCGATGGGCGCCACGTAGGGCATGGGGGGCACGGGGGGGATTTGCGCCACCTGGTCCAGGGGAGCCGCGATGGGCGGTGCCACCTGGAAGGAGCCATCGATATTCTTTTCGAGGGGGACATTGGCCACGCCCGCCAGCACCCTCTTGATCTCCTCGGGGAGCTCCGCGGAGTCCCGCACCAGTCGCTCGTGGTAGGCCTGCAGTTGCTCTGCGCCCTCGATGCGCTCGCCGCCCAGGATCGCCTCGGCGATGTCCACCAGGAGACCGGTGTTGTAGTTTCCGGTGACGATGGAGTCCATGGCGACATTGGAGGCATTGGAGATGATGAGGGACGCGACCTGTCGGGTGTAGCTGGTGCGATCGCTGGCCAGCAGTCCGCCGTCCAGATCGTGGTCGTAGACCATTCCGAGGAGTGCCTTGACGGTATTGGCGCCCAGGGCGGCGCTGTCCAGGACCATGCGTCCCACGAGACGATTTCGCAGGTCGGCGGCATTGACCTTCAGCTCAATGCGGGTCTGGAGATTGCCGGTGCCCACCAGCGCGGTCAGCTTGCCGTCTTCGCCACGGACCAGCTTCACCTGCTGATTTCCCAGCCAGAAGTTGTCGGATTCCTGGAGTTCGGGGTGGAGGGCCAGCTTGAAGGCGGTCTTGAAGAGGCTGGAGAACTCCTGTGTCAGCATGGTGCGCACCTGGCGGCGGTCGGCATCCGTGATGCGTCCGCGGATCTTGTTGATGCGGTTGAGGCGTGCGGTGGAGAGTCGTTCCAGGGAGGTGGTGGTAGAGAGGAGGGCCATGGCGTCGGAGATGCCGAAATCCAGATGGCGTCCGCCTTGTGCCTGGACTCTGTCGTGGCGCTGCTGGCTCTCCATGTTGATGCGATCCTGGATGGCCGCCTTCTTCGCAGACATATTGGCGGTCTCCACGCCGGCGCGGTAGTTCTCGGGATCCATCTCGTTCCAGGTCTCCGGGGTCATGCCGGCGCCGCGGGCGGCGTATTGGTCGAGGATTGCGCGGACCTGTGCGCGGGTGAGGGGTGTGGCGCGTGCCTGGAGGATCGCCATCTTCTGCCCGCGGTCGGTGGTGAGCTCCAGCTCGGTGGGCAGACCCAGGCGCTCCCGGATCTCGGCGAGGGCCTCTTCGCTAACGCCGCCGCGTTTCAGGGCATTCAGGAAGGCCTCCTTGATGGCGATGGTCTTCTTGGGATCGATGATGAGGCCGTTCTGGGAGGTCTTCCAGCGGTGGTTGTTCACCTTGACGATGACTTCGCGCCCCTGTGCGTCCCGCTGGATGTCCAGCATGCCGGCGTTGTAGTTTCCGGATGCGAGCCGGTTGAATTCGGCAAGAGTGGTATTGAGTGGCATGGCGAGGGTTTCCTTCGATTGTGGATCGAGCTAGGAGAATTTTCTATAGGGAGGGAGCCGTGTGTGGTATGGCTTCCCGGGTTATTTGAATTCGGGCATGGGTGGCGCGGGGAGATTGAAGGCGGCGGAGACCAGTTTTCCCAGCGCGTCGTCCCGCGAGAAGGTCTCCGGGGGGATGGTTGCGGCCTGTGTGGCGAAGTCGTCTCCGGGGGCGGGCACGGCGCAGTCGGTCACCAGGACCTTCGGAGACTGCATCTCCGCCTTGTGTTCCACGGATCCGGTCTCCGCTACCTGAGCGGCATTCCCTGCGGCGCTCGCGGCGCCGGCTTTTGCTGTGTTGACTGTCAGTTCCATCGTATTCATCTCCGTGCAGAATACACGAAGGAGTAAGGAAGGTTACTGCGTTGTCCGGAAAATTTTCTTCAGACCTTCAGATCCGCCAGCAGTTCGCGGAGACGGAGCTTCGCGCGGTGGATGCGGACCTTCACGAGATTTTCGGAGACGCCGGTCTGGAGGGCGATCTCGCGGATGCTCATTTCGCCGATCTGGAAGAGGGTGTATGCCTCCCGGAGGATGGGTGGCAGGGCGGCGAAGGCCTGCGTGATGCGTCGCCGGCGGTATTCGGCGTCGGCGTTGTCGCCAGGGAGGGGTCCTTCGGCGGCGACGGGCGGGAGGTCGCCGGTCTCGGTGAGCTGCTCCCGCGCGGTGTCGCGGATCAGATTCCGCCGCAGATTCCGCGCGATGGTGAATGCCAGCCCGGAGACCTGCGCGTCGTCATCCCGCAGATCGTCGCGCATCTGCCAGATCTTCAGGAAGACATTCTGGACCAGATCGCAGGCGTCTGCGTGGCTGGAGCCGGTGGCCACGAGCCAGTTTGTCAGGCGCGGCGCCAGCCGTTGGTAGTGTTCCTCTATGGTGGTCATGACAAGTCTTCCAAGGAGACGCTGTCGAGCTCCTCGTCCTCCTTTCGGGCGTCCTCGATCTGTTTCGCCCACTTGAGGACTTCGGCGACGGGCTCAATGAGCGTCTCGGGGATGAAGTCCTCGATTTTGCCTTCGGCGTAGAGGGCGCGTGCCAGGGGGCGGTTTTCCATCACGGGGATTCCCTCGGCCAGTGCGGTTTCGCGGATGATCTTTGCCACGGGACCGGCGCCCAGGGCGCAGATGCGCGGGAGCGGCGCCTCGGTGGCGTCGTATCGGATGCCCACGGCGAGCCGGGTGGGGTTGGTGACCACCACGCTGGCGCGCTTGGCGGCCTTGGCGGGCTCGGGACCATTGAGCAGCTCGTCACGGAATTGCCGCTGCGCCTGCTTGACCTCCGCAGAACCCTCCATCTCCTTGTACTCGCGCTTGACCTCGTCTTTGGTCATCATCATCTGCCGCGTGAAATTCCGGCCCTGGAAGATCCGGTCCACCACGGCGATGACGATATATCCGAAGGCGGTGTAGATGGCCAGTCGCTTGAGCATAAGCGCCAGGCAGGGGAAGATGTCGTCGATGGTCCCGTAGCAGAGGGTGAGCAATTCGGGGATGCTCGCCCAGATGATCTTGTAGAGCAGGTATCCCAAGAAGGAGATCTTCACCACGTTCTTCAGGAACTCGAAGAGGTTCTTCATGGAGAAGATTCGCTTGGCGCCCTCCATGGGATTGAGCTTCTCCATCTTTGGGAGGATGGGATCGAAGGTGAAGAGGAAGCCGGTCTGCGCCATATTGGCGGCCACCGCGATGACGGCGGCCACGAAGACGAAGATCAGCGTGTGCTTCAGGATCACAATCACCGTCATGCCGCAGGACTGCCGCATGGCGGCGGTGCCGTCGTCCGTCAGGGAGCCGCCGATGAAGCGCAGGAGCTCCTGGATGTCGTC
>CAZMWS010000013.1:0-6740 GCA_964570085.1 uncultured Lentisphaeraceae bacterium
CCCGCCGAACTTCCTCCTTCCTCCTTTTCCCTCCTCCTTTTACTTGAGTTCGTACTGTTTCGCGACCAGCTGATCTGCGCCGTACATTTTCCGGAGCAGTGGCTTTTCGATCTTTCCGGTGGGGTTTCTGGGGACGTCGGCGAAGATGTACTTCCGGGGTCGCTGGTATCTTGGGAGAGCGAGACAGAACTGTTCCAGATCCTGTTGGGTGAGGGTCTTTTCGGGCTTCACGGAGACGATTGCGGCGGCGATTTCGCCCAGTCGCTGATCGGGCAGTCCGATGACCGCCACGTCCTTGATGGCGTCGTTTTTCCGGAGGAAGTCCTCGATTTGGACGGGGTAGAGATTTTCGCCGCCGGTGATAATCACGTCCTTCTTGCGGTCTACGAGATAGAGGAATCCGTCCTCGGACTCCTTAGCCATATCGCCGGTAAAGAGCCATCCATCCTGGAGGACCTCCTTGGTGGCCTTTTCATCCTTGTAGTATCCGCTCATGACGCCATCGCCCTTGAGGGCCAGTTCGCCGACGGTGCCGCGGGGGACGGGGTTATGCTGTTCGTCAACCACCTTGGTCTGCCAGCCGTACCCGGGGATTCCGATGGCGCCCACGTGATCAATATTCTCCACGCCCAGGTGGACGGCGCCAGGTCCGATGGATTCGCTGAGACCGTAGTTGGTGTCGTACTGGTGGTGTGGGAAGTACTTCATCCAGCGCTTGATGAGGCTGGGGGGCACGGGCTGTGCGCCGATGTGCATGAGTCTCCACTGATCCAGATGGTAGTTGCTCAACTCGATTTCGCCGCGTTCGATGGCATCGAGGATATCCTGTGCCCAGGGCACCAGGAGCCAGACGATGGTGCAGCGTTCTGCGGAGATGGTATTGATGATCCACTGTGGCTTGACGCCCTTGAGGAGCACCGCCTTTCCGCCCACCAGGAGGCTTCCCATCCAGTGCATCTTCGCGCCGGTGTGATAGAGAGGCGGGATGCAGAGGAAGATATCGTCGCGGGTCTGTCCGTGGTGATTCTGCTCCACCTTCGCTGCGTGCATGAGGCTCCGGTGGGGATGGACGATTGCCTTGGGGAAGCCGGTGGTGCCGCTGGAGAAGTAGATTGCGGCGGGGTCTTCGTCGCGCAGGGGGATATCGGGCGCCTTTTCGGAGCAGTAGCTCACCAGGGAGTTATAGGGCTCCGCGAAGGTGGGGCAGTCGCCGCCCACATAGAGCAGCGTGCAGCGGCGGGGGAGTCGGTCGCAGATGGCCTCGATGCGCCCGACGAATTCGGGTCCGAAGACCAATAGATCCACATCGGCCAGATCCAGGCAGTAGCGGATTTCCTCGGGGGTGTAGCGGAAATTCAGGGGCACCGCCATGCAACCGCTCTTCAGGATGCCGAAGTAGATGGGCAGCCACTCCAGGCAGTTCATCAGCAGAATGCCCACTTTCGTGCCACGGGGCAGCCGGCGCGTCAGCAGGAAATTCGCCATGCGGTTCGCCTTCTCATCGAACTGCCGCCAGGTGATCTCGGAACGGAAGGAATCCACCGCACTGGACTCGATCAGAGAATACTCCCGCCAGGTAGCATGACGCTTCTCCATCTCCTGGGGATTGATCTCAACCAGGGCCACGTCGTCACCAAAACGACGCGCGTTCTCTTCCAAAATCTTTGTGATGGGCATAAATGTGTGAAAAAAGGAGGAAGGAGGAAGGAGGAAGGAGGAAGGAGAAAGGAGAAAGTTAGGCCAGGGTTTCGCGCGGCGGAACCCCGCGCCGGAATTTACCGGCGCGTGCGTTAAGCGGCGCGAAAGGGCGCCGCAGTTGGGAGTTAGGAATTAAAGAGTGATGCCAGCGTCGCAGTCTAGGTAGGAAGGATCAGGAAGCGGCGTCTTGTGTCCCAGAAAGCAAAAACTAAGAGTTTTGCCTTAGGGCGCAACATAGAAGGAAGAAATAGTACCGCCGAAGCTTCGGCGGAAAAGCGCCTGCGGCGCCACTTTAACCTCCTACCTTCTACCTGCTCCCTACTACCTACCCCGCGCAGGCGGCTTCCCGCCGGCGCCGGCTAGTAGTCGTCGTCTTCGTCGTCGGCGGCCTCTTTGGCGACCTCCTCGATGGACTTCTGCTCCTCGATGGCGGCGCGGAGGCGTTCCAGGGCCTGGTTCTGGATCTGTCGGACGCGTTCACGGGTGCGTCCGATGGCGTGGGAGACCTCCTCGAGGGTCTTGGGCTTCTCGCCATCAAGGCCGAAGCGGAGCTTCAGGATGACGCGTTCGCGCTCGGGGAGTTTGCTGACCATCTTCATCATGAGGGCGAGGGTCTCGTCGTCCTGGATGATGTCGTTGGGGGCGATGGTCTTATCGTCGGGGATGATGTCCTTGAACTCGCCCTCGGCGCCATTCTGGATGGGATCGAAGAGGGAGATGGTGCTTGCCTTCCCCTGCCGCAGTCCAATGACGGTGCGCTCGGTGAGATTGATCTCGTTGGCGATCTCCTTGTCGGTGGGCTCCCGTCCCAGAGTCTGGGTGAGCTTCGCCTTCGCATTCTGGATCTTTCCAATCTTGCTGGCGGACTGCACGGGAATGCGGATGGTGCGCGCCTGGTTTGCCAGGGCGCGCCGCATGGACTGCTTGATCCACCAGGCGGCGTAGCTGGAGAGCTTCGCGCCCTTGGAGGGATCGAACTTCTCCACTGCGCGCATAAGGCCGATATTTCCCTCGCTGATGAGGTCCAACAGAGGCAGTCCCAACCCTTTGAAATCGTGGGCGATCTTCACCACCAGGCGGAGATTCGCGTTGATGAGTCGTGCGCGGGCTTCCTGGTCCCCCTTGGCAATGCGCTTGGCAAGCCGCGCCTCCTCCTTCTGGTCGACGAGTTCGAACTTGCCGATGCTCGCCATGTAGAGTTTCATTGTGTCGTTGTCGGAAATCATGCTTGCGTTCCCTCTGCTTTCTTCTTTCTGTCCACCCCTCGTTCCGCGGGCGCGGGACCTTGTTGTCTTTTTCCTTTCTTGCTAGCGCGGGCCACCATGTTTTCCAGCAGTTCCGCGACGCGGCGGTTGGAACTCCCGCCACGTGAAAATTCTTCTCCGGATTCCTCATTAATGAGGGTCCGCAATGCCAGCAGCGCCTGGTTCTGGACCTGTCGCACCCGCTCCCGGGTGAGATGCACAGTCTGGGAGACCTTCTCCAGCGTCCAGGGCGTCCCCCGCGTCAGGCCAAAGCGCAGATCCAGGATCTCGCGCTCCTGGTCATCCAGGGCGGCCAGCAACTTCTGGAGGACCACCATCATCTCCGCATCATCCAGCACATGGTCCGGCGTCAGCGTGGTCTCGTCGGCGAGCACATCGGTGAGCTCGCCATCCATGCCGGGCTGCAACGGCGCCTGCAGCGAGACGGTGGTGGAGCGCCCCACGCGGAGGCCATTCACCGTGCGCTCGGTCAGATTCGAGGCGGCGGCGATCTCCTTTGCCGTGGGCTGGCGCCCCAGCTGCTGGGAGAGCCGTGCCTCAGCGGCATGGATCTTCACCATCTTCATGGCAGACTGGGTGGGCACACGGATGATGGGTGCCTGGTTGGAGAGCGCCCGGCGCATGGACTGCTTGATCCACCAGGCGGCGTAGCTGGAGAGCTTCGCGCCGCGGGTGGGATCGAACTTCTCCACTGCGCGCATGAGACCGATGTTCCCCTCGCTGATGAGGTCCAACAACGGCAATCCACGGCCCTTGAAATCGTGGGCGATCTTCACCACCAGGCGCAAATTGGCCTTGATCAGCATGCTCCGGGCCTCGTTGTCGCCCTGGGCAATCCGACGGGCCAACTTCGCCTCCTCGGCAGGCGTGACCCGCGGATATCGCATGATGCTCTCCATGTAGAGCTTGAGGGTATCGTTGTCAGCAATCACAGCGCGTACTCCCAAAATGGGTGGTTTCTGGAAAAGTGTCTTTCGTTAACGAATGGTCTTCGTCAATTATTGACAAAACCGGACGCAATTTCAACCCCGGATGCAAAAAATTCCCGATTTTTCCGGGAAATTCCGTGATTTTCCGCCATTTTTTGTCGACTATCGGGGGAGAGTGAAAGGCGTGTGTGGGGATTGTAAAACGCGGGAGGCGGCATATAGTACGCCTTCCGACGCTGGATCATTCTTTTCATACCATAATCCCCTATCCTATCCAGGAAGCAATTTAGGAGCGAAACATGTCCGTTCATCCCAGTCTGAAGACCAAGGGTTCCGTCACCGAGAAGCGCAACGTTCTGAAGCGTTACGAGCGGGTGGACAAGCTTAAGAAGGAAGGCCGTCTGAAGGACGGTGACAAGGTCTGGGGTCTGCCCAAGACCAAGCCCGAGGCATAAGCTGGCCTCCGCCTCCCCATCTCGGCCGGGCACCGTCCGGCGAGCCGCGGCGCATACCCTGTCTTTCTTTTCCTTTATATAAAGCAGGTTTTCCGCCGCTGTCTTCTCGACCGCATCCCCCAGAGAATCCAATCGTGGGAGGGTGCGGTTTTGTTTTTCTCTGATTTTCCCTTTGGACCCAGGAGGCATTTCCCATGTGGAACTACACCGACAAAGTCAAGGACCATTTCCAGAATCCCCGCAATGTGGGCGTCTTGCCTGACGCCGACGGCATTGGCGAGGTAGGCAACATCATCTGTGGAGACGCCATGAAGCTCTCCGTGAAGCTGACCGAGGACAAGAAGCGCATTGCGGATGCCCGCTTCCAGACCTTCGGTTGCGCCAGCGCCATCGCCAGCGCCAGCGCCCTGACCGAACTGTTGAAGGGCAAGACGGTGGAAGAGGCCTCGAAGCTGACCAACCAGGACATCGCGGACTACCTGGGCTCCCTGCCCGAGGCGAAGATGCACTGTTCTGTCATGGGCATGGAGGCCTTCCAGGCGGCCTTGGCCGACATCCGAAAGAAGCATCCCGATTATCCGCTGCCCGGCGCTCCCAAGCTGGAGGGCGAGGACCGGATCGTGTGCGAGTGCTTCCAGGTGACCGAAAAGACCATCCGCGAGGTCATCCGGTTGAACCACCTGACCACCGTGGAGCAGGTGACCTTCTACACCAAGGCCGGCGGCGGCTGCCGCGGTTGCGTGGGCGAGATCCAGTCCATTTTGGACGACGAGCTGGGCAAGAGTGCCAAGGCCCCCGCGGCTTCCCAGGCGGCGCCCACGCCCTCCCCCATCGCCGAGACCGTGAAGGAGAACCTGGGCCCCCTGACCCCCTTCCAGAAGATGCGCATGATCCAGCAGACCTTCGATGAAATCATCCGTCCCGGCTTGCAGGCCGACGGCGGCGATGTGGAGCTGGTGGATGTGAGTGACGACAAGGTGACCATCCGTCTGCAGGGGCACTGCGCCACCTGCGCCTTGGCCGACCAGACCATCGAGCACTGGATCGAGGCAAAGCTCCGAGAGCGCGTCTCCGCCGCCATCACCGTGGTGGCCGCGAAGCAATAGCCGTCACTCCCGCACTCCAAGAATCCCCCGTCTTCCGTTTTCGTCTTCCGCATTTTGTCCTGCCATGTCTGAGCCAATCATCTATCTGGACAACAACGCCACCACCTGTGTGGCACCGGAGGTCTTCCAGGCCATGGCGCCCTTCCTCCAGCAGGAATACGCCAATCCCTCCAGCGTCTATCCCTTCGCCGGCCCCGCCGCCGAGGCAATCGCACAGGGCCGCCGACAGCTCGCGGCACTTTTGGGATGCACTCCGGAGGAGCTGATCTTCACCAGCTGCGGCAGCGAATCCGACAACGCGGCATTGCGCAGCGCGGTGAAGACCCAGAGCGGCCGCCGGAATATCGTGACCACCTGCGTGGAACACCCCGCCATCCTGAACACCTGCCGCGATCTGGCAAAGTATGCCGGCGTGCATGTGGACTATCTGAGCGTGGACAGCCATGGCCGCATTGACCTGGAGGAAGCGAAGGCGCTGATCACGGAGGAGACCGCCATGGTCTCCGTCATGTTCGCCAACAACGAAACCGGAAACGTCTATCCCATCCGGGAACTCTCCCGGATCGCCCACGCGAAGGGCGCGCTCTTCCACACGGACGCCGTCCAGGCCATCGGAAAGATCCCCGTGGATCTGACCAACGACCTGAAGGACGTGGACTTCCTCTCCCTCTCCGGACACAAGCTCCACGCCCCCAAGGGCATCGGAGTCCTCTTCCGCCGGCACTTCGCCCCCTTCGCCCCCTATCTCACCGGCGGACACCAGGAGGGCGGACAGCGCGCGGGCACCGAGAATGTTGCCTCCATCGCGGGACTGGGCGTGGCCGCCGAGCTCTCCAAGAAGCACATTGACGAAGAGAACACCCGCGTGAAGGCGCTGCGCGACCGCCTGCAGGAGGGCCTGCTAGCCACCTGCCCCGACGCCATGGTCAACGGCGATCTGGAGCACCGCCTCCCCAATACCCTGAATATCTGCTTCAAGTATATCGAGGGCGAGTCCATCCTGCTGCGCCTCTGGGACCGTGCGCGAGTCTGCGCCTCCTCCGGCAGCGCCTGCACCACCGGCTCCCTGGAGCCCTCCCATGTCCTGCGCGCCATGGGACTGGACTACAAGGCGCTCCACGGCACCGTGCGCATCAGCCTGTCGCGCTACACCACCGACAAGGAGATCGACACCGTGCTGGAGGTGCTGCCGCCCATCATCCGGAACCTCCGGGACCTCTCCCCCTTCGGACGGGAGGGCTAACCCCCATGGCGCTGGATACCCCCACCCCCCCCCCCCCCATCCCC
>CAZMWS010000013.1:6750-14191 GCA_964570085.1 uncultured Lentisphaeraceae bacterium
TGGAGATCCTGACGGAATGCCGGGATGTGGAGCCCCTGGGGGAGCTCTTGGCCACCCTGGACCTGCCACCACAGGCGCTCTCGAGCTACGAAGACCTGGAGAAGCGCCAGGGCGTCACGTTCGTCCTCTGCGACACCCCCGCCGAACAGGCCGCCGCAAAGGCGCAGGTGGAGTCGTTGCTTGCACAGTGGGGCGACCAATTCCTGGCGCATCCCGTGCGGGAGATCCGCGAAAAGCTGATCCAGCGGGAAGACTGGTCTGAGAGCTGGAAGAAGTACTTCCATCCCTTCCGCGCCAGCCGCCGACTGGTCATCAAGCCCAGCTGGGAGGAGTGCGAAGCCTCCCCCGAGGACATCCTCCTGGAGATCGATCCCGGCATGAGCTTCGGCACCGGCTCCCACGGCACCACCCGCGGATGCCTGGAATTCCTGGACGACCTGGCCGACGACACCAATCCCCAGCGTCCCAGGACCCTCGTGGACGCCGGATGCGGCACCGGAATCCTCACCATGGCGGCACGACGACTGGGATACGGCCCCGTCTTCGCCTTCGACTACGATCCCCAGGCCATCTTGGTGGCGCAGGAGAACTTCCGCCGGGACGGCATTGGCGAGCCCGAGGTGCTTTTGCGCCAGGCGGATGTCCACGAAGTGCAGGTGCCCTTCCAGGCGGATCTGGTATTGGCGAACATCCTGGCGCCCATTCTGTTGGAAGCCCGCGAGAACCTGCTTTCCATGGTGCGTCCCGGCGGACTGCTGGTGCTCTCCGGCATCCTGACCAGCCAGTATCCCCATCTGCGGGAGGCCTTCCTGCCCACCGGACTCCAGGAGCTGGAGACCCGCACGCTGGCGGAATGGACCAGCGGACTCTTCCGGAAGCCCGAGGCATAGACTTCCATGCCCGAACTCCCCTGGCTCTCCCTCATCCTGCTCTCCGCACTCTTCCTGGGAGTCTACGACTTCTCCAAGAAACACGCCGTCGCCAAAAACCGGGTGATGCCCGTGCTGGTGCTGGCCACCGCCTGCGGAACACTCTTCCTGATCAGCGTCCATATCGCCACCGGCACCTTCTGGGAGACCTTCCGCTGCGACTGGCGGCTCTGGTGGCTCACCATGCTGAAATCCGCCATCGTGGGCGGCAGCTGGGTGGCCGGATACTTCGCCCTCCACGACCTGCCCATCTCCCTGGCATCCCCCATCCGCGCCTCCGCGCCCCTCTGGGTCACCCTGGGCGGCGCCGTCCTCTACCGCGAAATCCCCACGCCCCTGCAGCTGCTGGGCATGGCGATCATCTTCCTGGGATACCTGATCTTCAGCATCTCCGGAAAGGCGGAGGGATTCTCCCTGAAGTCCCGCGGCGTCTGGATGATTGTGGCGGCCACGCTCATCGGCGCAGCCAGCGCCCTCTACGACAAGCTCCTCTTCTCGCCCCTGGGACTGCCCCCCGATACCGTCCAGCTGCACTTCTCCATTGACCTGGTGCTCCTGCTGGGCGCCGTCTGGGCCCTGGAAAAGAAGATCCCCTTCCTGAAAGAAGACCAGCCCTTCCAGTGGCGCTGGAGCATCCCCGCCATCGGAATCCTCCTCATCATGGCGGACTACTGCTTCTTCCACGCCCTCCACGCCCCCGACACACAGGTCGGCGTCCTCAGCCTCCTGCGGCGCTGCTCCGTGGTGGTCTCCTTCGCCTGCGGAGCCTGGTATTTCAAGGAAAAGGACATCCCCCGGAAACTCCTGGGACTCATTCTCATCATCGCCGGCGTCTTCTGCCTGGCATTCTTCTCCAGCCGCTAAAACCACCCTACCCCCCTCAAACACCATGTCCAAGAAGAACTCCTCCCAAAACCAGCTCCAAAAACTCAAGATCGGGCTCATTGGCGGCGGAAAGCGCGGAAGCAGCCTGCAGAATCTCCTGCTGGACATGCCCGACGTGGAGATTGTCGCGGTCTGCGAGCTCTATGAAGACCGCCTGAAGGACATGGTGGAGCGCTGCACGAAGAAGGGCCGCCCCGCCCCCAGCAGCTACGAGAGCCACATCGATCTGCTGGACAATGTGGAGGACCTGGACTGCGTCATCGTCCCCACCGCCTGGGAGAGCCATGTGCCCATCGCGGTTGCCGCCATGGAGCGCGGGATCCCGGTGGCCTTCGAAGTCGGCGGCGCATACTCCCTGGACGACTGCTGGCAGCTGGTGCGTGTCCAGGAGGCCAGCGGCACTCCCTGCATGATGCTGGAGAACTGCTGCTACGGCCGCAACGAGATGGCGATCCTGAAGCTGGTGAAAGAGGGCCTCTTCGGCGAGGTGGTCCACTGCGAGGGCGGCTATCACCACGACCTGCGTCAGGAGATCTGCTGCGGCGAAGAAAACCGCCATTACCGCCTGCGCAACTTCAAGGCGCGCAACGGCGAGCTCTACCCCACCCACGAACTGGGCCCCATCGCAAAGTGGCTGGGCATCAATCGCGGCAACCGGATGGTCTCCCTCACCGCCACCGCCTCCAAGGCCCGCGGCCTCAATGCCTGGGCGAAGGAGCACAAGGGCGCCGATCACCCCCTGGCATCCTACCCCTTCAACGAAGGCGATATCGTCACCACCGTCATCAAGTGCGCCAATGGCGAGACCATCGTCCTCACCCACGACTGCTCCCTCCACCGCCCATACTCCCGCGGAAATGTCATCCAGGGCACCCGCGGCATCTACATGGAGGACAAGGCGGCGGTCTCCATCCAGGGCATCACCAAGAGCCAGGAGGGATGGGATCCCGAGACCTGGGAGCCCCTGGAAAAGCACTGGGACACCTTCGAACACCCCCTCTGGAAGAAATACCAGAATGCGGGCGTCCAGGGCGGACACGACGGCATGGACTACCTGGTGATGCGCGCCTTCCTGGAGGCCGTCCGCGACGGCAAGCCCACGCCCATCGATGTCTATGACGCCGCCGCCTGGATGGCAATCACCCCCCTCTCCGAGGCCTCCATCGCACGGGGCTCCGCCCCCGTGGAAATCCCCGATTTCACCAACGGCCTCTGGGTGCAGGAGCGCCCCGTGACCAAGGGCACCTACTGCCTCGATGAAATCTGCGAACCCGGAGAGCTCTAGATGAACCACACTGTCGCATTCTTCTCCGACATCCACGGCGTCCCCGAGACCCTCAAGCTCTTCCTCCAACAGGCCGACCGCCTGGGCGCCGAGACCCTGGTCCTCCTGGGAGACGCACTCTACCACGGCCCCCGAAACGGCATCCCCCACGCCTACGATCCCAAGGAAGTGGCGAGGATCCTCAATGACAACAAGGAGCGAATCCTGGCGGTCCGGGGAAATTGCGACAGCGATGTGGACCAGATGATGCTGGAATTCCCCATCATGGCGGAATACTCCCAGCTGCTCACGTCCACCAGAAGGTTCTTCCTGACCCACGGACACCTCTACCACAAGGACTACCTGCCGCCTCTCCCCAAAGGCGCGGTCTTCGCACAGGGACACACGCACCTCCCCGCACTGGAAGAGCTGCCCTCCGGAATCACCTTCCTGAACCCCGGCTCCATCAGCCTCCCAAAAGGCGGATTCCCACCTACCTTCGCACTCCTCCAGGAAGACGGCACACTCACGCTGCGCACTCTCCAGGACGGCGAAGTCTTCCAGCCCTAAAGAACGGAAAAACGCGGGAATCCCGCGCCGTTCTACCTAGAATCCCGCACGAGACTACGGGACCGCGGTATATTACACCTCGTTTTTTCCCCCAGAAACCCCCGACCGCCCACGAACACACGCGCGAACGCGCCGGGATCCCCCAAACCAACACACACAAAAAGGCAAAACACACCCTATGTGCTGCAGCAATCTCTCTGAGGGCGCCAAGGCGAAATTCGCCGAGCTGGACGCCTTTATTGACGGACTGGGCATTGTGGCTGACGACGAACGCCGCCGCGGCCGCCTGATCCAGGTCCTGCACCGCGCCCAGGATATCTTCGGATACCTGCCCCGCGAAGTCCAGAAACACGTGGCCCAGAAGCTCTTCCTCACCGAAGCACAGGTCTCCGGAGTCGTCAGCTTCTACAACTACTTCACCACCGAGCCCAAAGGAAAGTATCGCATCGACGTGTGCCTCGGCACCGCCTGCTATGTCAAGGGCTCCGAGCGCGTCCTCCAGGAAATCGAGCGCGTCCTGGGTGTCAAGGCCGACACCGTCCCCACCGCGGACGGTCTCTTCTCCATCAGCGCACTGCGCTGCGTGGGCGCCTGCGGTCTGGCGCCGGTCATGGTCATCAACGGCAAGGTCTACGGAAAAGTGACCCCCGCGAAGGCCGTTGCCATCATCAACGAGTACAAGGCAAAGGGCTAGGACGCAACGACTATGGAAAAGATTACCAATCGCGAAGAACTCCTTAAGCTGTACGATGCATGCAAGGGCAAGCTGGCCCTGCGCTGCACCAGCGAACACGACATCCACTCCCGCAAGAAGGAGCTGCTGTGCTGCGGCGGTACCGGCTGCCACGCCTCCAACTCCCAGGAGCTCATGCAGAACCTGCGCGACGAAATCGAGCGCGCCGGTCTCTCCGACGACGTGAAGGTCGTCCAGACCGGATGCTTCGGCTTCTGCGCCCAGGGCCCCATCGTCAAGGTCATGCCCGACAACGTCTTCTACGTCCAGGTCACTCCCGATGACGCCAAGGAGATCGTCGAGAAGCACGTGGTCGGACACGAGCTGGTCGAGCGTCTCCTCTTCATCGAGCCCATGCTCAAGGAGCGCGTCCACGACTACGCGAAGATGTCCTTCTATGCCAAGCAGCAGCGCATCTCCCTGCGCAACTGCGGACTGATCAACCCCGAGGACATCACCGAATACATCGCCAGCCAGGGCTACCAGGCATTGGCGAAGTGCCTTCTGGACATGGACCGCAACCAGGTCATCCAGGAGGTCCTGAACTCCGGCATCTGCGGCCGCGGCGGCGCGGGCTTCCCCACTGGCCTGAAGTGGAAGATCGCCGCTGGCACCCAGGCCGACGAGAAGTACATCGTCTGCAATGCTGACGAGGGCGACCCCGGCGCCTTCATGGACCGTTCCATCATGGAAGGCGACCCCAACTCCATCGTCGAGGCCATGGCCATCGGCGGATACGCCATCGGTGCCAAGCACGGCCTGGTCTACATCCGTGCCGAATACCCCCTGGCGGTCCACCGCCTCCAGACCGCCATTGACGAGGCCCGCGAGTTGGGCCTGCTGGGCAAGAACATCCTGGGAGCCGGCTTCGACTTCGACATCGAGATCAAGCTGGGCGCAGGCGCCTTTGTCTGCGGCGAAGAGACCGCGCTGATCCACTCCATGGAAGGCATGCGCGGCGAGCCCACCACCAAGCCCCCATTCCCCGCCAACATCGGCGGCGGCTACTGGGGCTGCTCCACCAACGTCAACAACGTGGAGACCTACGCCTCCATCCCCGTGATCCTGCTCAAGGGCGCCGCCTGGTACTCCAAGATCGGCAACTGGCAGATTGAGACCGACGAGAATGGCAACTGGAAGAAGACGGTCTCCGGCAACTCCGGCACCAAGGTCTTCGCCCTGGCCGGACAGATCAACAACGTGGGTCTGGTGGAAGTCCCCATGGGCACCACCCTGCGCGAGATCATCTACGACGTGGGCGGCGGAATCTCCGGCGGCCGCGAATTCAAGGCCGTGCAGACCGGCGGTCCCTCCGGCGGCTGCATCACCAAGGAAAACCTGGATACCCCCATCGACTACGGCAATCTGGCCAAGATCGGTTCCATGATGGGCTCCGGCGGCATGATCGTGCTCTCCGACCGCGACTGCATGCCCGCAATGGCGAAGTTCTACCTGGGCTTCACCAAGGACGAGTCCTGCGGTAAGTGCACCCCCTGCCGCATCGGTACCCGCCGCATGCTCGAAATGCTCGAGAAGATCTGCGACGGCAATGGCACCGAGGACGACCTGGTCGAGCTGGAGAAGCTGGCAAACACCATCCGCGACACCGCACTGTGCGGACTGGGACAGACCGCCCCCAACCCCATCCTCAGCACTCTCCGGTATTTCAAGGACGAGTATCTGGCTCACGTGCGTGACAAGAAGTGCCCCGCCGGCACCTGCCAGAAGCTCTACACCCTGAGAATCACTGACGGCTGCATCGGATGCACCAAGTGCAAGCGCAACTGCCCCGTGGGCGCCATCACCGGCGAACTCAAGCAGCAGCACTACATCGATCCCGCGAAGTGCATCAAGTGCGGAGCGTGCATCGACGGATGCCCCAAGAAAGCCATCGTCAAGGAGTAAGGGAGGGAACACCCAATGAGCGACGTCACTGTTACCATTAACGGGACTAAAGTCACGGTCCCTTCCGGCTCCACGATCCTGGAAGCCGCCCAGAAGCTGAACATCAACATCCCCACTCTGTGCTACTGCAAGGACGTGGGTTGCGGCGTGCCCAACAAGCCCGCCAGCTGCCGTATCTGCCTGGTTGAGGCCACCGGAATCCGTCCCCGCCCCATCCTGGTGCCCGCCTGCGCCACCCCCATCACCAATGACCGGGTCGAGGTGTGGACGAACTCCCAGCGGGCCCTCAATGCCCGCCGCACCGTCCTGGAGCTCATGCTCTCCGACCATCCCCAGGACTGCCTCACCTGCGCCAAGAACCAGGACTGCGAGCTGCAGAAGCTGGCCTCCGAATTCGGCATCCGCGACATCGAGTTCAAGGGCGCCGTCAACCACTTCGAGGTGGATGACTCCAGCGAGGCCATCATGCGCGATCTCTCCAAGTGCGTCATGTGCCGCCGTTGCGAGACCGTCTGCAACAAGGTCCAGACCGTGGGCACCCTCACCGGCTATGGCCGCGGCTTCGGCGCGAAGGTCGGCACCGCATCCATGATCCCGCTGGCGGATACCTCCTGCACCTTCTGCGGACAGTGCGTGAATGTGTGCCCCGTGGGCGCCATCACCGGTGTCAGCTACGTGAAGAAGGTCTGGAAGGCCATCAACGACCCCACCAAGACCGTGGTTGTGCAGACCGCCCCCGCAGTCCGCGTGGCCGTGGGTCAGGAGTTCGGCTTCGAGCCCGGCGTGCCTGTGACCGGCAAGCTGGTGGCGGGCCTGCGTGCCCTGGGATTCGACAAGATCTTCGACACCGACTTCAGCGCCGACCTCACCATCATGGAAGAGGCACACGAGCTGGTGGAGCGCGTCAAGGCCGGCAAGAACCTGCCGATCCTCACGAGCTGCTGCCCCGGATGGATTAACTTCATCGAGCACAACTTCCCCGATCTGCTCCATATCCCCTCCTCCTGCAAGTCCCCGCAGCAGATGTTCGGCGCCGTCGCCAAGAGCTACTACGCCGAGAAGATGGGAATCGCCCCCAAGGATCTCATCGTGGTCTCCATCATGCCCTGCCAGGCAAAGAAGTACGAGGCCGCACGCCCCGAGTTCGCCCCCAAC
>CAZMWS010000013.1:14201-16541 GCA_964570085.1 uncultured Lentisphaeraceae bacterium
ACTACGTGCTGCCCCCCCGCGAGCTCTGCCGCATGTTCCGTGAGGCAGGCGTCAACCTGGCCAACATGAACGACGAGAAGTTCGACAGCCCCCTGGGACAGTCCACCGGCGCCGCCGATATCTTCGGCGTCACTGGCGGCGTGCTGGAAGCCGCGCTGCGCACGGTCCACAACATGCTGACTGGCGAGGACCTGAAGGGTGATGCGGTGAACTTCCGCGCGGTCCGTGGTCTGGACGGCATCAAGGAAGCCACTGTGGAGATCGCTCCCGGCGTGAAGGTGAATGCCGCGGTCTGCTCCGGACTGGGCAATGCCCGGAAGGTCCTGGAGATGGTCCGCAAGGAGCCCAACCGCTTCCAGGCCATCGAAATCATGGCCTGCCCCGGCGGCTGCATCAACGGCGGCGGACAGCCCTACCTCCACGGCGACCGCTCCCTCCTCGAGAAGCGCATGGCGGGACTCTACGCAGAAGACGCCAACAAGCCCCTGCGCATGTCTCACGAGAACCCCGACATCCAGACCCTCTACAAGGAATACCTGGGCGAGCCCGGCTCCGAGAAGGCACACCACCTCCTCCATACCCAGTATCACCAGAAGTAGAGACCACATAGCCTACAATAGGTGAAACGCGAAACGCCCCGTGGCAAATCGCCGCGGGGCGTTTCTTTTGCGTGGTGCACGGGCGGGCCATCCTCGCCCGTGCACCACGCAAAAGAAAGAAAGGAGGTAGGAGGAAGGAGAAAGTTTGGTCAGGGTTTCGGGTGCCCCCGAAACCCCGCGCCGGGATTCCCCGGCGCGTGCAATAAGCGCGCCCAAATTGGCGCGCAGTTGATAATTAGGAGTTTTGCCACCATTTCCACAAAATTTGCGCGCAAAGAAGAAACTAAGAATTTTTCCTCTTTTTGCATGGCATAATCCAAAGGACGGGGGCTGCCGCCCCCGCACCCCCGCCTAAAAATGGCAGATTGTAGGGAGAAGGGAGTAGGGAGTAGGTTTGTAAGGTGCCGCAGGCGCCCTTCCGCCTACCGGCGGTACAGTACCGGCCTTTTGGCCGCTGTGCGGCACGTACCTTCCTAGCGTAGGCTTCGCAGGAAGATCTCCAAAGGACGGAGGGCTGCCGCCCCCGCACCCCCGCCTATGCCCTTCCGCCTACCGGCGGCACAGTACCGGCCTTTTGGTCGCTGTGCGGCGCGTACCTTCCTAGCGTAAACTTCGCAGGAAGATCTCCAAAGGACGGAGGGGCTGCGCCCCCCGAACCCCCGCCTAATTTCTTCCGCCTACCGGCGGTCCGCCTACTGGCGATACTAGCGCGCCAATTGGCCGCGCTTGGCGGAATCGCCGGGTTTTCCCGGCGATGGGTTTCGGCACGAAACCCTGGCCTAACTTCCTCCTTCCTCCTTCCTCCTTCCTCCCTCCTCCTTTTTCTGCTTTTCTCCCTCCTCCTTTTTCTATGTCTTCCCCCCGTTCCCTCCTCGGCTGGCTCCTGGGTCTTTTGGCCACCTGTATTTGGGGGACCTTCTACCCTGTTAGCAGGCTGTTGGCGGGTCCTGGGGGAGATGCGATAGATCCGCTGTCGTATTCGCTCTTGCGCTTTCTGCTGGCGACGCTGGCGCTCTCGCCAATTCTTCTGAAGCGCGAGACCCGCGTCCTCGCAAAGAAAATGCTCCGGAGTGACTTTCGGGAGATGGCACTCTTGGCCTTCATTGGTATTTTAGGCGAAGGACTGCTGGTCTTCTGGTCTACCAAATACACCACGGCGGCGCGGAGCTCCCTCATGGCGAATACCTCGCCTGCCACTACACTGATTCTGGCGTGGCTCTTGGGACGGGATATCCTGACGGGACGAAAGCTCGCCGGAATCCTGCTGGGTCTGGCGGGAATGGTCTTCTTCTTTCTGGCGGAAGGACAGGACCGCTTCCTGGGCGCGGATGCGTCCCTGTGGGTCGGCGATCTCCTGGCCTTCAGCAGCGGCTGCTGCTGGGCCACCTTCACTGTGCTGGGCGACCGATTCTCCGAAAAATATGGCGGTGTCCTGAGCAGCCTCATGTTCTTCGCCACCGCCACCGTCCTCATGCTCCCTATCACGTTGGCGCTCAATGGCGGACGGATCCAGTGGCAATTCACCCCGGAATACTTCCTCAATGCACTCTATCTGGGCGCCGTGGGCGGCGGAATCGCCATCGCCTGCTGGTATGCCGCATTGCAGCGGGTCTCTCCGGGACGCCTAGGGAGCCTGGGATATCTCTCCGCCTCCATCGCCATCGTCAGCAGCCTCCTACTCACCGGTGAAAAGCTGAACTGGCTCTTCCTGACGGCGCTTGTCTGCGTCATGAGCGGCATG
>CAZMWS010000014.1:0-1076 GCA_964570085.1 uncultured Lentisphaeraceae bacterium
ATCCACCAGGAAAACCAGCCGTCCACGTCCAAGGCCACGCACATTCACCTCGCCGCCCCAACGGCCATCGCGGGAGACCGCCACGCCGGGAAGGGGGGCGGTGGCATCGGAGAGGGAGAGCGGCTGCCGCTGGAAGAGCTCGCGGGACTCCATGACGGAGACGCCGCCGGGAGTCTGGGAGACCGCCTGGGGCACGCCACGGGCAGTGACCACCACGGGCTCCAGGTAGGCACTCTCCTGAACAGGAGCGGACTCCTCCTGGACAGCAACAACCGGCGCCGGGGACTCGGCCGCGGCATTTTCGGGAAGCGCGGCATCCTGGGCAAAAAGCCCCACGGGTGCCAGCGCAAAAAGAATCAACGAACGGAGTTTCATGATGGTAGGGAGTGTTTTCGGCCGAATTAAAACCGGCCGAGGATTTCAGGGTTTGGTAAGAAAAAGAATCTTCGCCGTCACACCAGGAAGCATCCCCAGCTTTCCGGAGAGCGCCCCCAGCTGATCCGTATTGCCCTCCAGAATCAGGGAGATCAGGCTGGCGGAGAAGTCCCGGAAGGGCAAGCCCATGCGGCCGCGAACCAACTCCTGGTAACTCCCCAGAAGACGATTCACCTCCTCCACACTCGAACGCTCCTGAATCCAAATGGCAATCACCGCCACACGGGCAGAATCTGACGACATGACAAAAAACTCCTCCTGAATGACACGCTACCCTACACAAGACACAAAAACACGCCCAGAACACGAAAACAAAAAAGCCCGCATGTCCCAGAGAACGGGAAATGCGGGCTAGTCCTAATTGGCCGACCGGAATGCCTGCTACGCCACATCGCGCAAGACGCGCGGAGAAAGGCGGAGGCTCGTCAGCCCGCGACCGCCATATTGAGCATTGCGGTCGCTATGTTCGTGATCCGATACGTCAGCCCGCTGACTCAGGAATCGCCTCCCTTGTCGTAAGGTAACGGAACACTGCGGAAAATCTGGGCTCCTCAACCAGGCTCAAACTGGTGACCTCCTGGGCCACAACCAGGCGCTCTATCAACTGAGCTATGAGGAGCATCACAAGAAACGGCGCATAC
>CAZMWS010000014.1:1086-6133 GCA_964570085.1 uncultured Lentisphaeraceae bacterium
CTTTCCTCCACATTGCAAGCCACCCATACCCTATTTGGCATTTCACGGACAACCAGTGCGGGCGTATTCTGCCACCACATCACTAGGGGGAAACCGCAGTTTCAACTGTCATCAATATGGGCGGTAGAGATAGGAGAGCGGCGGCGGCATTACCCATCCTTTCGTTATTTTCGCGATATACCCTCTCACACCCGGAAACACGCAGCGGCGTGTCCGGGGGAGAGGGTAGTCATGGGTGGCATTTCCTGATGGCACTGTGGAGTCGCGTGCGGGCATCGAGGGGCAAAGGGGCATCCCTTCGGGGGATGCAGGAGGCTCGGCACGCTGCCGGGAATGCTCTTCAGGTGTGCGGGATCCTTCTGGAGGGAGGGACTGGACTCCAGGAGTCCCTGTGTATAGGGGTGTGCGGGGGAAGCGAAGAGCTCCTTCGCAGGGGACTCCTCCACGATGCGGGAACCATACATAACGATGACACGGGTGCACATCTCCCAGATCACTCCCAGGTCGTGAGTGATCAGGAGGAGTCCCCGGGAGCGGGAGTCATCCCGCGTGACCTGTCGAAGGAGTTCCAGCACCTGTGCCTGGATGGTCACATCCAGGGCGGTGGTAGGCTCGTCTGCCAGGACAAGCGAGGGTTCCAGAATCATTGCCTGCGCGATCATCACGCGCTGGCGCATTCCGCCGGAGAGCTGGAAGGGATAGCATTGCAGACTGCGCTCGGGCTCCGCAATGCCCACGCGCTCCATCCAGGTACGGATCAGCGCGTCCTCTTCGGCGCGGGGCAGGGTCTTGTGGAGCCGAATGGCCTCCCGGAGCTGGTCGCCGATGCGATGGAGGGGCGAAAGCGCGGTCATGGGCTCCTGGAAGACCACGCCAATCCGGCTTCCGCGAATCTTCCGGAGCTCCTTCGGCGGCATCCCCACCAACTCCTGACCCTCGAAGACGATGCTCCCCGAGACCGTCCGACCCGGCGGCGAGGGAATCAACCGCGGAATCGACATGGCGGTCACCGATTTGCCACAGCCGGACTCCCCCACTACCCCCAAAGACTCACCCTTCTTCAGGGAGAAAGAGACCTGGTTCACGGCATGGACCACCCCCTCGTCGGTGTCAAACTCCACCGTCAAATCCGATACGCGCAACAATTCGTCCATGAAACAACAAAAGCCCTACAAGACGCCCCCTGTTTTGGGGGATAAAGGAAACCGCCCGCGGACGCCAGGGAGGGCTCTTTAGTCCGCGGACGGAAGGCAGTGTGAGAAATCCGGGGACGGCGGCGAGCGCCATCCCCGGGAGTGAAATGCACGGCGGCTACTTCAGACCGGCGCGCTTGCGAGCGGCGGCCAGGTATTTCAGCATCGCCTCCTCATTGCCGGGAGCGATGCGATGGTAGTAGTCGCGGTACTTCAGCTTGGAGGCGGCCTCCTCGTCGAGGATGACAGTCACATTGGGATGCAACTGGAGGGCGGAGGAGGTATTCATGGAGGTAATGGGTCCCTCCAGCATGCCGTGGATGGCGTCCGCCTTGCTCTTTCCCACGGCGAGCATGAGGACCTCGTCGCTGTCCAGCACCGTTCCCACGCCCATGGAGAGCGCCCAGGGCGGCACCTTGGATTCGTCACCGCCAAAGAAGAGTCCCGCGTAGTCGGAGATGGTGCTCTGCGCCAGGGTGATCATGTGAGTGCGGCTGGTGAGGGAGGTTCCCGGCTCGTTGAAACCGATGTGACCATCGCGTCCGATGCCCACAATCTGGAGCTTGATGCCACCCAGGGAGACGATGGACTCCTCGTAGCCCGCGCACTCGCGGTCGATATCCGCCGTCAGGCCGTCCAGGAAGTAGACATTGCAGGGCTTCACATTCACGTGCTTCAGGAGCTTCTCGTTCATGAAATAACGAATGCTCTGGGGATCATCGGCGCCCATGCCGATGTATTCGTCCAGATTGAAGGTATGCACGTCGGAGAAGTCAATCTCGCCCTTCTTGCACCCCTTCACCAGCTCCTTATAGAGACCCTCGAAGGTGCTGCCAATCGGCAGACCCAGGACCTTCGCGCGGCAGTTCATCACACGCTCCCGCACAAACTTGTACGCCTCCTTCGTCACAGCACGCTTGTCTTTGCAGATAATTACGTTCATCGTACCTCCTGGGTTATTGGGTGAAAGACTCAAGACACCGGAACGGAGAAGACGGAGATAATGTAGCGCGTCTTCGCAACGAAGACGCGCTACAAAAAAAGGGAGAAAGGAGAAGGGAGTAGGTAGTAGGTTCGGACCGCCTGCGGCGCGCTACACTACCGGCGCCCTAGTGGCGCCAGTACCGCCGGTAGGCGGAAGAGCGCCTGCGGCACCTTATAAACTAATCACTAACCACTAATTGCTAAGCACTTATGGCACTTATGGCACTTCCGGCATTTCCGGTTCCTCCGGCGCCAGCGCATCCTCTGCATCCAAGGCATCTGGCGTGAAGGCGAACCACCGTGGGCGGAGGTGTTTCCGCCACTTTTCGGGGGTATAGCCGGGAGTAGTGGCGTGTTCCGTGAGTGTGGTAATGCCGAGGGAGTCCAGCCGCCGGACCACTTCGTCGGCGTATTCCTGGAAGGTCCAGGGTTCTGGGGGGAGGAGTCCCCGTTCTGCGGCGCTCATGGCAAGGGGGAGAGTCGCCGCCATAATCCTGCTGCCGTATACGGGATCTGTCGCATACGCCTGATAGAGCGCCTCGCCCTCCAGCCAGAGTTCCTGGAGGACCTCATCGGGAAGCCACTTCGTAGTGACGGTATAGCAGCCGTCCTTTCCGTCAGCCAGGGCGGTGGTCTCCTGGAGATACTTCCGGACGAAGGGCGCGCAGGGACCATAGAAGGGCTCCAGGAATTCGTCAATGAGAGTCCAGACATCCTGGTCGGGATTCCACATGAGCTTCGAGAGGACCCAGCTACGCAATTCCGGGAGATCCGCGGCCCTTCCGCCGTTGGCGCCGCTGCCATTCTGCTCGTAGACGGAGATCACGCCGTGGTCCCGGAAGAAGCGGAGATTGGGGGCGAAGGTATTCCAGTTAGGATGGGGCTGCCAGAGCTTCCGAAAGACGATGGTGTAGTCCCAGACCAGGAGCTGCTTCGCCACAGGCGCCCATCCCTCGAAGTCCTCGTAGAGTGCGTGATTGGGTCCCTCGGGATCGTCCAAATTATGGAAGCTGGCGGCCTCGATGGTGCAGAGGCGGACCGCCACGTTGTCGCGCGGCATGACGGTCTTGGGGGGCTGTCGTGTGAACTTATAGGCGAGGGTCTCCACCAGGACGTGCGGGAACTCCTTCTCCACAGCCTCGGCCACCTCGTTCACCAGGGTCATATACACATCAGTGACATTTCCCAACTCCTCGGCCATCTCGGTGCACTTCTTGCAGAGACAGTAATCCTCGTTGTCATTCTGGCTAATGGACAAGAAGCGCGTCTCGCCATTTGTGCTACGCAAACCCTCCAGGGCGCGCCGCACCACCTCCTTCCGGAGCTCCGGATTGCTGATGCAGAGCTGGCTGTTGCGCTGACGGCCTGCGCCAATGAGGAAGAACTTTCCTCTGCGATAGGAGAACCACTCGGGATGCTCGTCAAAGTAGAGCTCATGGGGGATCAGCACACTGAAGGTATGGACGAACCACGGTAGGAATGCCAGATCCCGATAGCCACCGTAGCGGATGTCATTGGGCTGATACTGCCCGTTGTCCCGCATATGCGAATGGAAGGCGGGATCGCCACCATTGGTACTGGTGGACACCGCACGCACATAGATCGAGGGCGCATAGCTGTAATCCCACACAGGGACCTCCCAGCTTGAAGAGAGCAACGGGATATGCGTGGCCTCCGGAGAAAGCCACTTCACGCCTATGCTGCGCTCCAAAAATTCATAGACTGCATAGAGCGTGGCACGGGGACGCGCCCCAAAGAGATAGAGCCGCTCGCCGACAGTCTTCAGGTGGATCTCGTCGTGCTTCAGGGCATCCAGGGACTCCACACCGCAAAAGGAAAGCCCCTCCGCCGTAGGCCCCACCACAAACAGGGGTCCCGTCAGAGACTCATCGAAGCGGATCCGCTCCAGCCGCACGCCACAGCTCTTCTCCAAGAGTTCCTGTAGCTCCAGGGACGCCTGTTTCTCCGCGGGAGTAGCCCCCGGCGCGATGGCAATGCGGTAAGCAGAGACGGGCAGCGCCTGTAGTGGCAGGGCAAAAGCGCAGAGAAGAAGGAGTCCCGTGAGGACGGAAAGGTATGATGACTTCATGGCGAGGCAGGCAAATAAGGTGGATGCCAGGGAGAGGCGACTACAAAAAATGCGGACTGCGGTTAAATTAACACAGTTTGCGATTTATGCGCCAGAATAGCTCAGTTGGTAGAGCACTTGACTTGTAATCAGGCGGTCGTCGGTTCGATTCCGACTTCTGGCTCCATACAATCCCTCCCCTCTGCGAGAGCATCCATGATATTCGGCTCACGGAGAATAGATATCGCGACCGCCCTGCCCCGTCCGTCAGAGACAGTGCAGGAGCCCCCAGCGCAACAAAAGCGCCGCTAAAATCACCAGTATCCCCACGGGCTGCACGCACTGGAAGACACTCTTCTGCGGAAAGAAGATCCCCCCGAAGAACAGGAACCACAGCGGCACCACCAGCCCAAAGAGCGGATGCAATGCCCAGGCGCCCGCGAAATCCCCCCGTAACGCCAAAAGACACGCCCGCGTAACCCCGCATCCCGGACAGTCCACCGAGAAGACCCGCCGGAAGGGACACCCCGGTCCCAGGAAATAGACCACCCACACCAATAGCCCCAGCAACACTTGTATCCCAAACAGCCGAAGCCCCTCCCCTTTCGTTGGACAGCGTAGTCTCATTGTGATATCGCGGGCACACACGATGCCCGCAAGTACTTAGCAATTAGCGGTTAGCACCCAGTTTACTCGGTGCCGCAGGCGCTCTTCCGCGGCTGAGGCCGCGGTACGAATGCTGCAACGCCTCCGAAACCGTTACTAGCCCCAAAGCGCCCCTACCTAGCCGGGTACCCAAAGG
>CAZMWS010000014.1:6143-16294 GCA_964570085.1 uncultured Lentisphaeraceae bacterium
GGCTTCTGGGCCGCTCTGCGGCGGGTGCCTTCCAAGGTGCAGTTTCGCAGAAAGATCTCCAAAGGACTGGGGTGCTGCCGCCCCCCCGTCCCCCCGCCGTAGCTAGGTAGAAGGGAGTAGGGAGTAGATTTATAAGGTGCCGCAGGCACTCTTCCGCCTACCGGCGGTACTATATTTTTGGCTTCCCAAAATTTGCGCGCCAATGTGGGCGCGCTTAGCGCACGCGCCGGTAAATTCCGGCGCGGGGTTTCGCTCGCAAAACCCTGGCCAAACTTCCTCCTTCCTCCTTCCTCCCTCCTCCTTTTTCAGGAGCGAAGCGACAAAAAAAAGGCCATCCAGTCTCTCTAGACCGGATGGCCTTTTTTTCGTTGGTCTCAGGCTACTTGCCGGAGATCTGTCCGTGTCCCCGGAAGATTCGGGTTGCGGCGAACTCGCCCAGGCGATGGCCAACCATGTTCTCGGTCACGAAAACATTGACGAAGGTCTTGCCGTTGTGAACAGAGAAGGTCTGTCCCACGAACTCGGGCAGGATAGTGGAGCGACGGCTCCAGGTCTTGATGGCGTCCTTCTTGCCGCTCTTTGCCATTGCCTCCGACTTCTTCAGGAGGGAATCGTCGACAAAAGGTCCTTTCTTGATGCTTCTGGACATTACTTCTTCCTCCTGGAAACGATGAAGTTGCTGGACTGCTTGTTGGGCTTGCGGGTCTTGAAGCCCTTAGAGAGCTGCGCCCAGGGGGACTGAGGATGTCCACCACCGGAGGAGCGGCCCTCGCCACCACCCATGGGGGAGTCGACAGGGTTCTGGACGACACCGCGGACGTGGGGGCGGAAGCCCAGGTAGCGGGCCTTGCCGGCCTTGCCCAGCTTCACGTCACCATGCTCAATGTTACCCACCTGACCAATGGTCGCGCGGCACTTCAGGTTGACAAGGCGGACTTCGCCGGAGGGCAGGCGCACCTGCGCATAGCCATTCTCCTTGGCGCGCAACACCGCATACTGTCCGGCAGAGCGGACCAGCTGGGCGCCCTTGCCGGGAACCAGCTCGATGCAGTGGATGTTCACACCCTCGGGGATGTTGGCCAGAGGCATGTTGTTGCCGGGCTTGTAGTCGGCAGTGGCACCGCTCATCAGCACATCACCCTGCTTCACGCCCACGGGGGCGGGGATGTAGCGCTTCTCACCGTCCACATAGTGGAGCAGTGCGATGCGGCAGGTGCGGTTGGGATCGTACTCGATCTCAGCCACCTTGGCGGGCACGCCGTCCTTGTCGTAGCGCTTGAAGTCGATGATGCGATAGCAGCGCTTCACACCGCCGCCACGGAAGCGGACAGTCATGCGGCCGATGTTGTTGCGGCCGCCGGTGGAGCGCTTGCCCACGGTGAGGGACTTTTCGGAGGTGCGGCGGGTGAGTTCAGAGAAGTCACTCACCACCATGCCACGGCGTCCGGGGCTGGTAGGCTTGTATGCTTTGATTCCCATTGCGAGATTTCTCCTGTGTGAGTGACGATTACAGCAGCTCGATCTTTCCCTCGGAGAGAGTCACCACGGCCTTCTTCCAGTCGGGACGCTTGCCCATCTTGGCAGAACGCATCCGCTTGGACTTGCCAAGGTAGTTCATCGTGTTGACGCCGGACACCTTCACTTCGGGGAAGATGGCCTCGACGGCAGCGCGGATCTGCACCTTGTTGCTGGCGGGGTTGACCTTGAAGAGGTACTTGTTGAACTTGTCGGTGAGCTGAGTGCCGCGCTCGGTGATGAGCACGGTGTAAACCACATCGTAAGGATTGAAGGTCTTATCCATCGTGTTCACTCCTTATGCAAGACGCTCACCCAGTTTGACCAGGGCGGCCTTGGTGATGACGATCTTCTTGAAGAGAAGAAGGAGGTAGGTGTTGACGCTGGTGGCCTTGAGGACCAGGACCTGCTGGAGGTTCCGGGCGGCCAGATCCACGTTCTCGGAGTAGTCGTCCACCAACACCAGGGCGTCCTCGCCGGCGTTGATCGCCTTCAGGAAACCAGTCATCTCCTTGGTCTTGGGGGTCTCGAACTTCAGGTCGTCCACCACAATCACGTCGCCCTCGTCCAGGCGATCGGTGAAAGCACGCTGGAGAGCCAGCTTCAGGACCTTCTTGTTCACATACTTGGAGTAGTCGCGGGGAACCGGGCCAAATGCCACGGCACCGCCTCTCCAGATCGGGCTGCTCTTGCCGCCGCTACGGGCACGGCCGGTGCCCTTCTGGCGCCAGGGCTTCGCCTGGGAACGGCTGCTGAGGGCAGCGCGGTTCTTCACACAAGCGGTACCGCTGCGGTGGGCCGCCAGGAACGCGACCACGGAGTCCTTCACGGCCTGCTCGCCCTTGTCGCGGACCAGCCAGCTCTCCTCGATGGTGGCTGCTGCGCCGGTGTCGGCGCCCTGCTGGTTGAGGATATTCAGATTAGACATTGTTGGCATCCTCCCGGGTTATTTCTTGACGGCGCTGCGCACGTAGACCACGCCACCATTGGCTCCGGGAATGGCGCCCTTGACCAGGAGCAGAGACTCCTCGGGGCGCACACCCACGACCTGAAGGTTCTGGGTGGTGCGGTTCACATTGCCCATGTGACCGGGCATGGGATGGCCCTTCATGACCTTGCCGGGCTTCTCGCACATACCGATAGAACCGGTTCTGCGAGTCCAGGCACCGCCGTGGGTTTCACGGCCACCGGCGAAATGCCAGCGGTGGATGACGCTCTGGAAGCCGCGGCCCTTGGTGGTGCCGGTGACATCCACGTATTCGTCAACGGCGAAAACATCCTCGACCTTCAGCACATCGCCGGGGTTCTGGGTGGGATCGCTGTCCAGACGGATTTCCTTGATGACCTCGGGAGGATTGCTCTCCAGACCGGCGGCCTTCACATTGCCCAGGACGGCCTTGGAGACATTCTTCGCCTTGCGGGTGCCGAAGCCCAGCTGCAGAGCGCTGTAGCCATCCTTGGCGGCGGTCTTGGCGCTGATGACGGTGCAGGGTCCGCAGTGAATCACGGTGACGGGGACCAGCTGTCCCTGTTCGTTGAAGACCTGCGTCATACCCAACTTCTTGCCGATGAGACCTTTCTTCATATTCCGTGTCTCCTAGGCTTAGAGTTTGATGACGATTTCCACGCCGGCGGGCAGGGAGAGCTTGCGCAGCTCGTCCACAGTGCGGACGGTGGGGTTGATGATATCCAGCACCCGCTTGTGGGTACGGATCTCGAACTGCTCCATGGACTTCTTGTCCACGTGGGGGGAGCGGTTGACGGTGAAGCGCTCGATCTTGGTGGGCAGGGGGATGGGTCCCGCCACCTGTGCGCCGGTCCGCTTGACGGTGCCGACGATGTCCGCGGTGGACTGGTCCAGGATCGTGTTTTCGAAGGCCTGGAGCCGGATGCGGATGGTTTGCTTGTTAGCCATGTCCTTTTCCTGGTTATTTGTCCTGTTCCTGTCGTCTCTCCAGGGCCGCGGGCTCGGCGGAGAAGAGCGCCCGTCCGCCGGTCAGGGACCGGAGGGAGGTGGCGTAGGAGAGAATTTGTGCGACGGGGACGAGGGCGACTGCGCGAGCCCCTCCGTCGGGCAGAGCATCCATCTGGAGGATCCGTGCCTTTCGTGCCCGGAGGTCCTGTAGGATTGCGCCGATCTGCTCGGTAGGGGAGCTCACTTCGAGCCGCATCACAGGTTCCAGCACGACCGGACGGGCCAGTTCGAGGGAATCGACCAAAGCCAGTCTGGTAGCGGTTAAGAACACCGGTTCGGAAGTGTCGGGCTGTTGGCTGGACACCTCCTGGACTGTGATGCGCGTGTTCGTCAAGGGATAGCCCGTGGGGTTTTCTCCCTGGACGAATTCGGTGACTGCCTGAAGGACGGTATCGAGCCGTTCTTTGGGCAGGTTGGCGGAGAGGTCTTTCGGCACCTCCACCTGGACGCCGCTGTCGGGAGGCAGCGGCTCGAATGTCATTCCCACCCGCGCCTGGACGGCCAGAGTGGGAGAAAGCTGTCTTCGGAACTCCCGCGCGATTTGCGTGGGGGATTCCACGGTGACCCGGTAGGCCACCAGGGGTTTTCCGGCGCGGGTCTTGACCCGGTATTCGGAGAGGAGCCGTTCCCGGAGGACTTGGAGATGGAGCTCTCCCAGTCCGGAGACGGTGCATTGACCGTCGCGGGGGCCCTTCTTCCAGCGGAGGGTGGGATCCTCCTCGGCCAAAGCGCTCAGCGCCTTCGGCAGATCCTGCCGATCCTGGGGACCCAGGGCCTCGAGGACCAGGGAGAGCACCGGTTCCGGAAAATGCATCTTCGCCAGCCGGATGGCGGGCGCGCCCTCCTCCACCAGCGTGTCGCCAGCGCGGAAGGACGGAATCGCGTCGCCGGGAGCGGCGGCCAAACCGACGACCTCGCCGGAGACCGCCTCGGGGATCTCCTGGGCATCGGCGGCATGGAGACGCCAGACGGCGCCCGGCGTCCAGTCCACGGAGCGATTCACATTCCGGAGAGCCATTCCCGCGCGGAGCGTGCCGCTGTAGAGGCGGACCGCCACGTAGTCGCCGGGCCAGGGGGTCCGGACCGTCTTGATGACGGACATGACGGCGTAGGGATGGCCCTCGGGATCCGACAGGCCCTCTCGGCCTGCGGGGAAGCATCGCTTGCCAGCGGGAGTCCGGAGGCGCTCGGCGGGAGATGGCAGGAAGTCCGCCACCGCATCCAGCAGCTGCGGGACTCCCCAACCCCGCTTCGCGGAGCCGCAGAGCACCGGGATCAGCCGATTCCGGAGAGTGCCCTTTCGGATGGCCGCCTTCACTGCCGCAAGAGGCGGAAAACGGCGGTCGAGGTAGTATTCCAGGAGGTTCTCGTCCTCCTCGGCCAGGATCTCCATGAGCGCCACTCGGCCATCCCAGAGCTGGAGTTCCAGCTCCTCGGAAGAAACCTCTTCCCGGGGACCGAGCCGCTCGCCTGTCAGCAGATCCAGAATCGCAACCAGGGTTCCCTGGGCATTCCAGACCGGTCGCATGAGAGGCAGTGGCCGAAGCGGCGCCATCAAGTGGCCCATCTGCTGCACCACCGCGTCCAGTCGTGCGTCCGGCCGATCCAGCTTGCTGACGAAGGCCAGTCCCGGAAGGGAGTAGGTCTTCGCTCGCCGCCAGGCCATCTCGGATTGCGCTTGGACGCCGCTCAGGCCGCAGAAGACCATGATTGCGCCGTCAATGACCCGCAGGGAGCGCTCCACCTCGGCGGTGAAATCAATGTGTCCCGGCGTGTCTAAGATGTTGAACTGTCTGCCCTTCCAGGGGCAAGTGACCGCGGCGCTCACGATGGAGATGCCGCGCTCCCGTTCCTGGAGCAGATAGTCGCTGACGGTGTTGCCCTCTTCCACTGCGCCGCAGGCGGAGAGCTCTCCTGTCTCCAGGAGAATCCGCTCGGTCAGCGTGGTCTTCCCGGCGTCTACATGGGCGATAATGCCGATGTTTCGGATGGAATCGTCTTGCAGCGCCATGATTCCGCCGGAGAGGGAGTTGTGACTTCGCGAAAGGGAACCGTCAGCCCCTCCCGTTGCATGCGAAAGACTCCCCGGCGATGGTCGTCGGGGAGTTTCGCGGGGGACCCCAGGGGACTCCGCCGGATCTCAATGTCCGGGGACCTCCCTAGGGGGAATCGGTATTTCTACCGGAAGTGAGCGAACGCCTTGTTGGCGTTGGCCATCTTGTGGACGTCGTCGCGCTTCTTGATGGTGTTGCCGGTGTTGTTGTAGGCATCCATCAGCTCGGCGGCCAGGGCGTGGCAGGTGTCCATGCCCTTGCGACCACGGGAGTAGGTCACCAGCCAGCGCATGGCCAGGGCGACCTGACGGCCGGCGGGGACTTCCAGGGGGACCTGGTAGGTGGCACCACCCACGCGGCGGCTCTTGACCTCCAGGCGGGGCTTCGCATTCTCCAGAGCCGCCAGGAAGATGTCCAGGGGCTCCACGTCGCTCTTCTTCTCCTTCAGCAGATCAAAGGCACCGTACACAATGGACTGCGCGGTGGACTTCTTGCCCTTCAGCATGATCGTGTTGATCAGCCGGGCGACCAGCTCGTTGTTATAGCGCACGTCGGGAATCAGAGTGCGCTTTTCAGCCTGACGTCTTCTCATTTTCTATGCTATCCTCGATGTGCTGCAAATCCTACTTCTTCTTGGCCTCGGCACCGGGCTTCGGACGCTTGGCGCCATACTTGGAACGGCCACGGCGGCGCTTGTCAACGCCGAGGGTATCCAGCTTGCCACGAACCACGTGATAACGCACACCAGGCAGGTCGCGGACACGTCCGCCACGCACCAGCACAACGCTGTGCTCCTGCAGGTTGTGACCCTCGCCGCCGATGTAAGCGGTGACTTCCTGACCATTGGTCAGGCGGACACGGCAGACCTTGCGCAGAGCGGAGTTAGGTTTCTTGGGGGTGCGGACGGTCACCAGCATGCAGACACCGCGACGCTGGGGGCACTTGTCCAAGGCGCGCACGCGGCTCTTGGCGGGCTTCACGGCGCGGCCCTTGCGGATCAACTGATTGATAGTAGGCATTCAGTAGGTTCCTGATTTAGTAGAGATATGGGATCAAAAAAGGGGTTGGGAGAAATGCGGTCGCTTAATATAACGGGATTTCAGACCTTTACAAGTTGACACCCCCAATTTCCCCGCATGACAAAAACGGACAGCGACCGCCGTTTTCGCGGGGCACACAGGCTCACTCCCCGGCATCGGGGCGGCGTTGCCGGAGCCGTTCGCCGCGGCGTTTCTTGGCCTGCATCCGGCGCTCCCGCTCGGCTTTCGGGACGCGGGTCTTTCGGCGCTTCCGCGGCGCCTTCAGCGCCCTTTTCGCCATCTCTTCCAGACGTGCACGGGCGGCCAGGCGATTCTGCAGCTGACTCCGGAACTCCCGGGCGTCAATGACCACCTCGCCCTCACGGGTGAGCCAACTCCGGCAGAGCTCCGCCATCCGGGCCTTGGCCTCCTCGGGCAATGCCGCGGAATCCCGAAGATTCCACCGGAGGACCACCGCGGAGGAGGCGGTATTGACGCCCTGTCCGCCCGGTCCGGAGGCATGGACCGCCTGGAAGCGGAGCTCCTCCTCGGGAATGAGATACGGTTCCGGCGCGTTCTCGGGCATGATCGGCGTTTTCCAATAAAAAATGCAGTGGGCACAAAAAAACTCCGGTGCCGTTGTGGGGCTCCGGAGTTTTCAAGAAGAAAGAGGGTTGACGATCAACCCGCAGGCTTACTTCTTCTTGCCCTTGCAAGCGCACTTGCCGCCGTTGAACTTGGCAGCCTCTTCCTTGCTGACGAAACGGGTCAGGTTGCGGCCATCAGCGGTCTTGGCCTTGTAGGCGGAACGGCCGTTGTCATAGGTGACGCACTCGAGGACCTCGGTCTCCACGGACTTGCGGGTCTTCACATCCCAGAACTTTGCTTTCATCGGGGGAACCTCTCTTCTGACATTGTTGGTGACTACTCCAAGCCGCCGGAAGTGACGACCGGAAGGGGATCCAGAAAAATGCCATCATCGGGTGGCACGAGGAAACTTTATTGCATAACTTTGATTTTTTCAAGGAAAAAACACCGATTTATGAAAAATTTTCCACTTTTTTCCAACTTTTTTAAGGATTTTTCCGGTTTTTCCTTAAAACCTGGGTCGTTCGCCTGAAAAATCCGCGGAGTTTTCCCGGGACTTTTTCATTTGTCTTCTTCGGGGTGCAGAGGGGTCCCCTTTTATGGAATTAAATTAAGGGACTTTTCCGGGGGAGGAGCGCAAGGAGGGGCCACTGCCCCCTTGCGCGCGTGTACGAATACCTTCCGATTTCCCCTATTTTCCGCATCTCCATGGACGACTGCCTGCACATACAAGGCGCCTGCCAGCACAACCTGAAGAACCTGACCCTGGACATCCCCCGCAACAAGCTGGTGGTCATCACGGGTCCCAGCGGCTCCGGAAAGTCCTCCCTGGCCTTCGATACCCTCTATGCCGAGGGACAGCGACGCTACGTGGAGAGCCTCTCCGCATACGCGCGGCAATTCCTGGATCGCCTGGGAAAGCCGCAGGTGGAGAGCATCACCGGACTCTCCCCCGCCATCGCCATCGAACAGCGCGTGGCATCCTCCTCGCCACGCTCCATCGTGGCAACCACCACCGAGATCTACGACTACCTCCGACTCCTCTACGCACACCTGGGAACCCCGCACTGCCCAAAATGCGGACGCGTCATCGCCACCCAGAGCGCCGAGAAGATCTGCCAGACCCTCATGGCGCGCCCCGCCGGCATCCGCGTCATGCTCCTGGCGCCATACGTCCGCGGAAAGAAGGGCGAGCACGTGGAGGTCCTGGAACAGATGCGCCGGGATGGCTTTGTGCGCGCGCGAGTGGATGGCAAGATCGTCTCGTTGGACGACGACATCAAGCTAGGCAAGACCCTGCGGCACTCCGTGGAGGCGGTAGTGGACCGACTGGTCTCCGGGCAGTGGGAGAAGAGCCGTCTCAACGACTCCGTGGAGCTCTCTTTGAAGCACGGCAAGGGTCTCTTGGGGGTATTATGGGAAGACGCAGAGGCGCCGGGCGGCTGGCGGGAGGAGTGGATCAGCGAAAATCTGGCCTGTCCCGACTGCGGGCTCTCCTTCGGCGAGCTGGCGCCCCGGAATTTCTCCTTCAACTCGCCCTTCGGCGCCTGCCCCGGCTGCGACGGTCTGGGAAAGCACCTGACCTTCACCCCCGAGGCCGTGGTCCCCGACCCCACACTCTCCATCCGGCGCGGCGCCATCCCGCTGTGGCGACGGGGTCCCCGCTACGGCATCATGCTCTATAACCACTACCTGCGGTGCCTGGCGGAGCACTACCACTTCTCCCTCACCACACCCTGGCAGAAGCTCCCCGAGGACATCCGGCACAAGCTCCTCTACGGCACCGGCGAGGAAACCATCGCCTTCGATTACTGGGAACGCGGAAAGATGCATCCCTGGCGAAAGCCCTTCGAGGGAATCATCCCCAATCTGGAACGACGCCTCCGGGAAACCGACAACGAGGACCTTCGCGCACGCCTGGAAGAGAGCTCCATCTACGAGGAATGCAGCCAGTGCCATGGCGCACGGCTCAAGCCGGAATACCTGGCCGTGACCCTGGGCGGACTCAACATCAGCCAATTCTGCGCACTCTCCATCGACGCCGCACTGGAATTCCTGGAGCGCCTGGAGCTCACCGAATCCCAGCACAAGATCGGAGACGAACTGCTCAAAGAAATCAAGAGCCGCCTGGGATTCCTGAAGACGGTGGGGCTCAACTACCTGACGCTCAACCGCGAAAGCGGCACCCTCTCCGGCGGCGAATCCCAGCGCATCCGACTCGCCAGCCAGATCGGCTCCGGATTGGTGGGAGTCCTCTATATCCTCGACGAGCCCTCCATCGGACTGCACCAGCGCGACAACGACCGGCTCCTGGATAGTCTGAAACACCTGCGCGATCTGGGAAATACCGTCATCGTCGTGGAACACGACCTGGATACCATGCGCGCCGCCGATCACATCGTGGATCTGGGCCCCGGCGCCGGACGCCAGGGCGGAAACCTCATGGCGCAGGGCACCCCCGAACAGGTCGCCAATACCCCCGGGAGCGTCACCGGCGATTTCCTCGCCGGCAGACGAACCATCCCCGTCCCCGCCGTCCGCAATCCCGGCAATGGGAAATTCCTCGTAGTGAAGGGCGCCACCGCCCATAACCTGAAGAAGCTCACCGTCAAAATCCCCCTGGGACTCCTCTGCTGCATCACCGGCGTCTCCGGCTCCGGAAAATCCACCCTCGTCAACCACATCCTGAAACCCGCCATCAACCGGCATCTGGGAATCAAGGACGACGAGCCAGGCGCCTGCCAGAAGGTGGAGGGCATGGAGAATGTGGACAAGATGATCGTCATCGACCAGACGCCCATCGGAAAGACCCCGCGTTCCAATCCCGCCACCTACACCGGACTCTTCGATCTGATCCGACAGGTCTTCGCCGAAACCACCGACGCGAAGGTCCGCGGATACACGCCAGGGCGCTTCTCCTTCAATGTCAAGGGCGGGCGCTGCGAGGAGTGCCACGGTGACGGCATCAAGAAGATCGAAATGCAGTTTCTCCCCGATGTC
>CAZMWS010000015.1:0-13538 GCA_964570085.1 uncultured Lentisphaeraceae bacterium
GATGACATCCTCGCCCACGCAGAGAGCGATGCGGAAGTATCCCTTGTAGCCGAAACCGGAGCCGGGCCCCGCCAGGATGCGCTCCTGCGCCAGCCGTTGCACGAAGGCCACATCGTCGTCGCCGTGGGGCGCCTTGGGGAAGAAGTAGAAGGTTCCTGCGGGCATCTGATAGGGGATGCCGGCCTCGTCCAGGATCTCGGCCATGAGAGCGCGGCGCTTCACGTAGACCTCGCGCTGGGCATCCTGTGCCTGGAGGGTCTTGTCAAGCTCCTTCACGGCGCCAATGATCAGCTTCTGACCAATGCAGGGCGCATTGACGTAGCCGATGGTGCGGTTGGTGAGAATGAGTCCGGCCACCAGCTGATGCGCCTCTTCGGGATCCATGCCGGGATTCACCACCACGTATCCCACACGCTCGCCGGCCAGTCCCAGGTTCTTGGAGAAGGAGGAGCAGACCACGGAGTATTTGTAGTGGGAGAGGACGGAGGGGACGGTGCGACCGTCGAAGGCCAGGAAGCGGTAGGGCTCGTCCGCCGCCAGGAGGATGGGCTGCTTGCGGCCCTTGCTGGCCTCGGCCAACACGGCTGCCAGGGCATCCAGCTCCTCTTCAGTGTAGATGACGCCGGCGGGGTTGTTGGGGCTGTTGATCAGCAGGATACGGGTCAAGGGCGTGATCGCCTTCCGGATGCCCTCGATGTCCAGCTTGAAGGTGCCGGGGGCGCTGGGGACCGGCTTCAGGACGCCGCCGAAGTTCCCGCAGTAGGAGCCGTATTCCACGAAGTAGGGAGCGGGGCAGATGACCTCGTCGCCGGGAGCCAGGACCGCCTTGAAGAGGCAGTTCAGCGCACCGGCGGCGCCCACGGAAATGATGATGTTCTCGGCGGGGATCTCCACGCCCTGCTCGTGGGTGGACCACTTGGCAAGCGCCTCGCGCGCCTCGGGATAGCCGGCATTGGGCATGTATCCCAGACCGGCAGGCACATCCACCAGCTCGGGCAGCGTGCGGAGGGTATCGATGACAGTGGCGGGCGGATTCAGATCGGGGCTGCCCAGGCTGAAATCATAGACCTTGTCGGCGCCATACTGCTTCTTGAGCTCGATGCCGGCCTCGAACATCCGGCGGATCCAGCTGGAGCCCTTCTGGGCCTCCAGAATTCTATCAGAAACGACTTGCATGATTCACAATCTCCTATTGCTTGCGGAATTTGATGCGTGAATGGAAACGCGCGTCTTATCGCTTGACGCGGGCATTTCCGCTCCAAATGCTCCAGACCTGCTCTTCGTCGGCGGGCTGCGCGTAGTCGGTCAGGTGAGTGGTGGCCAGCGCGCCAGTGGCCCAGCCGAACTGGATCCACTGCTCCGCGGGCATGCCCTTCAGCATGGCGTAGAGGAAGCCGCCCACGAAGCCATCGCCGCCGCCAATGCGGTCCAACACACCGATTTCGCGGGGTTCCACGACCTGCCACTCGCCGTCGATGTTGGTGATGGCGCCCCAGCGATGGAGGTTGGCGCTGACCACCTCGCGGAGGGTAGTGGCGAAGGCGGTGGCGTGGGGATATGCCTCCTTCACGCGGGTGACCATGGTCTTGAAGTTCTCCATCTTCTCGGAGATGCCACGGCCGCCGGCCTCGGGACCCTGGATGCCCAGGCACAGCTGGAAGTCCTCCTCGTTGCCCACCAGCACATCCGCCAGAGAGGCGATCTCGGAGAAGATCTCCCGGAGCTCCTGCTCACGCCCCTTCCAGAAGGAAGCGCGGTAGTTCAAGTCGAAGGAGATGCGGGTGTCGTGCGCCTTGGCGGCACGCGCCAACTCCAGGCAGAAACGACTGGTCTCCGGAGACAACGCGCCAATGAGTCCGGAAAGATGGATGATCTTCACGCCCTCCTGGCCAAAAATCCGCTCCAAATCAAAATACTTCACGTCCAAAAGACGACCCACCTCGCCCGCACGGTCGTTCTGCACACGGGGACCACGGCTGCCGTAGCCACTGTCCGCCAGGTTGAACTGGTGGCGATAGCCCCAGGGACCACCCTGCGGAATCTCCGGACCCTCGTAGTCCATGTGACGGCCCGCCAGGTCATCCTTGATCATCCGCGCCACGGGACTGTCCTTCACAAAGGCGGTGAGCACCTTCACCGGCATGCCCAGATAGGAGGGAATGCTGGCAACGTTGGTCTCCGCAGAGGTGACCTGCATGGTGAAGTTCCGGGAGCAGTGGAAGGGCTGGGCATCCACGGGAGTCAGGCGCACGCCCATGCTGGTGGGGACTAAAAGCGCGTATTTGGCATTTTCACGGAAGTTGATCGGCATGGCGGTTTAATTATGTAAGTGGTTGGAATGTAGGTATTTATGAAATTCTATTCGGCGAAATTGCGTTTCAGCGCCCAGAGTCCCAGTGCGGGATTGCTGATGTAGAAGACCTCCTCGCCGTCGACCACATTGACGCCGTCCTTGAGGGAATCTGTGTGGTATTTTGCGCGGATCTCCTCCAGATTGCCATATTGGAATCCGACGGATTCGATTTCCTCACGGGAGACCTTGGGTCCGGGGCAGTAGGTGATGCGGAAGCGTCCTTCGGAGGAGCCGTGGATGAGGTGTGCGGCGCCGCCCAGATTGTCCTTCATGTCCTGGTTATCGCGGACGGCCTGGAGAGTCTTTGGGGTGCCCTTGTAGCCGTATTTGCGGATGATGGCGTCCATCTGGGGATCCTCTCCGAAGCCCTCCAGTCCGGGCGCCAGGATAATGAGGTCCCCGTCGTCGGCAATTGCCATTCGGGTGCGGTAGATGGCCTTGTTTCCCAGCCAGGTGGTCTTGAACTCCTTGGGATCCAGGAAGACGATGACCTTCTTCAGGGGCTTGTCCAGGAGGATGAGATTGGTCTGGACGGCCAGCTTGCAGGCGGCCAGATAGGCATCCGCGCCAGTGCCCGAGAAGAATCCGCGCAGCGCCATCTTGCCGGTGGCGTCATCGCGGGAGAGGACGGTCTGCATGTATACGATGGGGAGGTCAGCCAGGAAGGTATCCACGCCGTAGTTGAAGAGCCGCCGCACGGGGGAATCCGCGCGCCCCATGAGGTTCTCCAGTCCGCTGACGGCCCCCAGGAAGTGTGACTTGTTGATGATGTCGTGTCCGCCCACGCCCACCATGATGTTCTTGGTGTAGTTGGCCATGCCCACCACTTCGTGGGGGACGATCTGCCCGATGGAGAGAATCAGGTCGTATCCCTGGAAGAGGATATTGTCCACCTGAACCTGGATCTCGTAGTCCAGCCTGCCCTTGGAGAGCTCCCGGAGCATCTCAGAGGGGATGGTCCCCATGGTGCGCACGCCGTTGCGCCAGTCATGGACGCGGAAGGCGCTCTTGGGGATCGTGGTGCCGAACATCATCTCCAGCTCGGCGTCGCTCATGGGCTTGTGGGTGCCCAGCGCCGGCATGATGTGAATCTCGCAGGAGGGAGAATACTCCTCCCAGATCATGCGGGTGATGGGACCCGCATAGGAGTTCAGCCGGGTATGATCCGGCGGCAACAGCAGCATCTTCCGGGGCTTGACGCCGCTGGCATCAATGGTCTGTCGGATGAGTTCGCGGAGCTGTTCGTCGGAGATGGCCAGGTCCTGGCCTCCTAGGCTGGTATAGAGCGCCATGGCGGAATAAAGTGAAGAAAAAAGGGATGGCTCGCGGGAATGGTCACGCCGCCGTGCCGTCCGGAGGGCTAGTTTTCCGGGCGGTGCGGCGGCGGTTTGCGGAGGGCTTGAGAGCCCCGACGGCTAGGCGTTATAGGTGCCGGAGACCGTGTGTCCGCAGTCCTCGGTCCACTCGGTGTGGAAGAACTGTCCGCGGGGGCGGTCGACGCGCTCATAGGTATGGGCGCCGAAATAGTCGCGCTGCGCCTGAAGCAGATTCGCGGGGAGATTCGCGGAGCGGTATGCGTCGTAGTATGCCAGTGCGCTGGAGAAGGCGGGCACGGGCACTCCGGAGAGCACCGCCTGCGCCACCACCTTGCGCCAGGCTGCGGCGCAGGAGGCCACCGCGTTGTTGAAGAAGTCGTCCACCAGCAGATTCGCCAGCTCGGGATTCTTCTGGAAGGCATCGTGGATCTTCTCCAGGAAGGTGGCCCGGATGATGCAGCCGCCGCGCCAGAGCAGCGCGATCTCGCCGTAGTGGAGATCCCAGTTGTATTCCTTGGCGGCCAGCTTCAGCAGCTGGAAGCCCTGCGCGTAGGAGCAGATCTTGGAGGCATAGAGCGCCTGCCGCACCGCCTGGATAAATTCGTTGCGGTCGCCGGTGAAGGCGGTGGTGGAATCGTCGCGAATGACCTTCGATGCCGCCACGCGCTCTTCCTTGATGGCGGAGAGGCAGCGTGCGAAGACCGCCTCGGCCACGGTGGGCGCGGGGGCGCCCAGATCCAGCGCGCCCTGGCTGGTCCACTTGCCGGTGCCCTTCTGGCCCGCCACATCCAGGATGATGTCGGTGACCGGCTTGCCGGTCTCGGGGTCCTTCTTGGCGAAGATCTCGCTGGTGATCTCGATAAGGTAGCTGTTGAGCTCGCCCTGATTCCACTGGGAGAAGACCTGGTGCAGCTCGTCGGCGGAGAGTCCCAGGATGTTCTTCAACAGCCAGTATGCCTCGCAGATCATCTGCATGTCGCCATACTCGATGCCGTTGTGGACCATCTTGACGTAGTGGCCGGCGCCATTGTCGCCCACCCACTGGCAGCAGGGGAAGCCCCCCACCACCTTCGCCGCAATGGCCTGGAAGATGGGCTTCACGTAGGGCCACGCCTCGGGATTGCCGCCAGGCATGATGGAGGGGCCCTTCAACGCGCCCTCCTCGCCGCCGGAGACACCCGTGCCAATGAAACGAATGCCCTTCGCCGACAAATCGCGGGTGCGGCGGATGGTATCCTGGAAGAAGCTGTTTCCACCATCAATGATGATATCGCCCTCCTCGAGGTAGGGCAAGAGCTTCTCGATCATCTGGTCCACGGCGGCGCCCGCCTTGATCATCAGCATGATGCGACGGGGGCGCTCCAGGTTGTCCGCCAGCTCCTGAAGGCTATGGCAGCCCAGGAATTTCTTGCCGGCGCCACGACCCGCCAAAAAGGCATCCACCTTCTCCGTGGTACGGTTGAAGACCGCCACCGTGTAGCCGTTGCGCTCCATGTTCAGGGCCAGGTTCTCGCCCATGACCGCCAGGCCAACCAGGCCCATCTCTGCTTTCTTGCCAGACATCGTTAGGAAAAAGGGGATTGAGTGAAACTAGGGAAAAAAGCACCGCTCCCCAAACGGGAGCGCGCGGGTAGAAAAAACGTAGGCGGGTAATGTAATTCCCCCCAGGGGAATCGGCTTACCTCTCTAGGGCAACCACACCCCCATCGTCCCAAAGCCAGCGATCAGACTTTTCGCTCGCTTTTTCTACGAAAACTCCTGACCGAGCATTTCGGGGGTCAATTTGACCTTGAAACTCTATGAAGAATAAAAGCCCCCACAATGCAACTACACCCAAACAAAGTCAGAATGAACTGCCAGTTACGAATCAAGGCATCACGTTTTACAAAATGTCTTGGATGCAAGTTTTTCTTTCGTCTCATTTTTTCCCTAAACTCCACGGTATTCGCCACTCGACCGCAGATTTTCAGGGGCGTTTCAAAGAGCCCTGGACTCTCTTCCCAGACCGGATGAAAATCTACCTTACCTAGATCTACAACGGAAAGAAGTTGCCCCTTCGCATTGAACTTCCTTAGGGAAAGAATGACCCCCGTCTCAATATCAATCATGTATTCTCTCACAAAGGGATGCAAACGTCGTTGATCCACATCGCTGGCCACACAGAAACCAGTAAAAGCCGAAACGGGAGGACCATCCTCAGTTCCAACCTCATCTGGTATTCGCATGACGATTCTATGAACCGTGCGCCCATTCCAGTTCACCGTACTGTCAGAATACTCCGCATGCGCCAATTCCTCATGGAAGGGGCGATTCAGAAGACTCTCCAACCAGAAAAGTCGCATAAAATCGCCTCCTTTCCAGACCATTCCCGTAGAGGCATCAATAGCAAACTGTCCGTTACGGTTAGCTAAAAAGGAAAATAACAACCGTGCAGTCCCCTGGAAATCCGCCCTGAGAAGCACCGTGCCATCCTCCTCTATCTTCCTATAGTAAATCACTTTCTGAATATCCTCGAATTCAGGAAAACACGGCAATGTAATCTCTGCCACATAACAGGCCTCTTGACTTACCTTATACGCTTTCTCAAGCGTAACACGAAGACTCTTCGCAACCAATGTTGGAAGCATTAAAAGAAAAAGTAGACTTATTTTATGTATCATCTTTCAGCTTCGGAGATACAATTTTGCGCAAGTTTTACCATCCATGTTCCCCCATGAATAAGCATCAAGTTGTCCCGCTGATTCCAAGATATTACTGGAAGATCGAAAACTTCCGTATTATGAACCACGCGAAACCGAAGCAAGAGACTACCAGGTGACTCAGGCTCATCCTGCTTCCAAAGGAGCGCAACAGCTATATTTTGCTCCTCGCACCCAACACATAAATACTGCACACCATAATGTTCTTCACAAACAGGGAACTTCTCCAGGCTCCAACAATACGTCGTCTCCTTACCGATAGTTTGACACTTCATCCCAAGGAAATGAACAACCACAACAGGTTCGCTGTCACGATCCTTTACGACTACTGCATTCTGTTGCGAACATCCCGAAAAGAGCGCAACAAGAAAATATAAAAACATAAAAAATGAATAAAATGGCAATTTAGACATTGATAATCTATCAAGTCATTGTATTAATTGACATACACAATATTCGTTGTGACAGTTGCATCTGAAAACAAAGTCATTTCTATATAATACCTTTTTAGAGAGAAAAAACGCATGAGGTTTTTCGTGGCACACTTTGCCACCTCGCAATCCATAGAACAATCCTGCGGTTTTAAGTAGATAACCTCGCAAAACTGAGGAGAAGCGAAACTATGTAGTTTACTAGAATCAAAAGCTATTTCCTTACATAAGCCATCGATGGAATCGCTATGTGGGTAGCTACCTGACCTTTTCCTATAATCTTGGATGGCTCTGCCTAGCATCCGAAGATTACTTACTGCATTATTTACACGCTGCACATTGCATGCTTCAACACTGTATCCTACAACAACATATAAAATACAAGTCACAAGAAACAGAAGAATTGTTTTCTGTAAAGAGATACGCATGACTAAAACTCTCCCGTTTGAAGTGAATTGATATCAATATTATCTGTCAAATAAGCATTATCATTAAAGAAGACTATCGGAATATTTAGTGAAGTAGAATTAAATTCAACATTTGCTGCCACTAGCGCTTCACGGACCGTAATCACACAATTATTTGTAACAGTGTGATACCCCCTATCTATAGAGCCCTTCGCGGCAATTACTGCAGCTGTATCTTGCGATGTGGTTGTTCGCCACCTTTGAATGCTATCAAATGCGTCTCCCCCTTGCCTGGTACCAGACAGATCAACAAATGCCTCGGACAACGTTGCATGCCTGTGTTGGATCAAATGATCCATACCCTGTTCCGAATTTCCTGCATTATACCCACCACTGCCAATTCCTCCATTGTCTAATGCAAAATATCCGAGATTATCGTTGCCTATAATTAGGGCAGAATGCCCACAACCGCTGAAATCGACCACATGGTAGATATCCGTCCCTTTTATATCAATGCAATTGTTCACACAATTGTTGCAATAGGCCAAGCTATTCCATCCGTCTGGGTATCCCATCGGATCAGTGGTAAGCCACTTCCCATGGTCTGGTCGGTAGTACCGAAAGAAAAAAGCGTAGCCCAAGGCGTCATCAATTCGCGGCTTTCCAGTAAAGAATACGCCACAATCTGCGCCATCACCAAACGCAGAAATGGAGACTGTCTCGTAACCGTCATCGCTAAACATTCCTTGGGAGGTCCCGAGGATATCATTAAAGTAAACGGTTCCATTGGATGCTAAGATAGGACTTCCACCATTTGGCTGGGGTTCATTCAAATATCCTTCGCCATTCCTACGAATCAATGCAAGACCATCCCAGAGGAATTCAGAAACTGTGCCATCCACAGTCGTGACAGAAGCAAGTAATCCATCACAACCGTATGAATAATTGCAAACTCCGTTCGCATCGGAAACAGAGAGAACTTTATCCCCCCATCCATAGGTGAACTTTCGTTCACCTTCGCGGACAAGCCGCCCCGCCGCGTCGTAAGCGTAATGCACCGTGGGGTTGCCTTCCAATGTACTAGAGAGCAACTGATTCGCACTATCGTAGCAAAAGCTCGTCGTAATACCACCTACCGACTTCAGTAGCAGATTTCCAGCGGAATCGTAAGCATAGTGTTCTAAGACTTTTCCTTCGGCATTCCGCACCTCGACCAGTTGGTCACGCAGATCATAAGAATATCGTTGAAGTCTACCATTTAACAACCTTGATTCAATACGCCCTTTTCGATCGTAGAAGTAGCGCAATGTAGAAACTATTGCACCTGCCGTATCATATAGCGTTTTACCTACCAAACGATCTAATTCGTCATAATCAAACTGAATTCTTCCCTTATCAAAGCGTTGCTCTACTAGCAGATTAGAATCGCCATAACAGAACTCCACAGAACCACAATCTGAAGATATTTTTACTAAGCGTCCAAACCGATCATATTCACGCTCTTCCACTTGGACAATAGAGCCATCAGTTACAATACGGCGGGTGCGTTGTCCCCAATCGTTATATTCAAAAGTTGTAGTCCATGGAGCATCGTAGCGTTCCACAAGACGTCCAAGCGAATCGTAGTGTAAATAAGTTGAGGCTGAGGATTGAGAGACTTCCACCAAACGGCCTTGAACGTCGTATGAGAGAGTCTCCACCTGATTGTTCCCATAATCCGTAGAGAGCAAGCGGCCGTAAGTATCAAAACTATTAACAAAGTGACGTTCCTCCAGACCTGCGGCATTCCGTGCAACTACATCTAAAATATGGCCGTCGACATTGCGCCGCCATGTGGTCACTTGTCCAACTGCCGTAGTTCTAGAAACTAAGCCGTATATATCCCAGCCAAAGAAAAGCCTCTTGCCGCGCTCGTCAATCACGCAAGTTAGGCGCCCCTGTCCATCATATTCATAACCAATTGATGCATTGTCAAAAAATATCTCACGTTGAATCCGCCCAAATTTATCGCGTTCAAACCGTTTCACACAACCAAATTGATCCGAGTAGGAAACTACCCTACCATATTCATCGTATCCAGTTTTCTGACAATAAAGCAAGGAATCGCCATGGCTTCTTCGCACTTCTGAGACCGCCCCAAAGGCATTATAGGAAATATCCGTTGTCACGCCATTTGCTTCAATAATCTTCACAGGGCGATTCCATGCATCATATTCACAGAGCGTCTCCTTCCCGAAAGCGTCCCTCACGCTAACAGGGTATCCGAAGATGTTATAAGAGAATACGCATGTTTTTTGCCCATCGTAAAATTTGGAAGGGCGTTCATGCGCATCGTATGATATTTCCGTTCTAAAATCCGACTCGCGCCCGTTACCGTCCAGTCTTACAATCTCTAAAGCATGCCCACGCCTATCGGTTCGAAAAAGTTCTAGGATCTTTGCCTCGTCCGCACCAGCGTTTTTCTGAGCCACGGAGGCAAGTGTACCAAATACATCATACGCAAAGACCGTAGTATTTCCAAACTGGTCTATGACCTCCAAGAGCCTCGCGCTCTTCGCATCGCGACGAAAAGAAACCAATACTCGTCCCTTTCCGTCGGTTACCTTGCGAAGCATACCCAGGCAAGCAGAAGTCGGATTCATGGTATAATAACTAATGCGTGTACAACCAGAGAAGGAGACGGTTTTAAGATACCCCATAGCGAGGTCAAGGGAGATGGTCGCAGTGGCTCCATCATCCTTGCGCAAAAGAGTCACCGTCCGTCCATCCTCATTTGAATAAACATATCGATACTCACCATCCTCCAAAAGCCGTCCGGTAACAGGTCCGGAATATTGTTTCCCTTCCCGTTTAACCTCAAGTTGTGCGCGGTATTCTTCAGGGGACTGTCGCTCCGTCACGAAGTGTTCCACAAGATCTCCCCTACATGTTTCTGAGAGGACTCCGTCATCCCCATAGGAAAATGTCTCAGGAAGCAGATTAGCCGTTCTAATGGATTGAAGAAGTCGAGCTTGGATTGTGCTGGCGGATTCTTCCGGAAACCGCGGTGTCTTTTGAACCGTTCCCTTTTCATAGTCGAAGCGATGTTCCACGCCATTGACGTTCAAAGTCTGAGCACTTTCATCCACCGCCCCTAAAATGACAAAGGCGCGCCCATTCTGTGAGACACTTACCGCACCATCGGCGAAATAATTAAAATTAAGCTCCATTCCTACATCGGTCTGAACTATAGCAAGTCGTCCGTCCCGGTATTCAAATACCCATCCTCTATAGCGTTCACTTCCGCAGATTTTCCAATTACCGCGCAAACATCCTTCCTCCCAGATACTTCCCGACTCCAAACGCCAATCCGAATATGGAGACTGGATTTCAAGCTTTTCTCCCCTGGGTCCGTGTGTCCGATAGATAGCAACTTGCTCACCCCATGGAGTATTCCAGAAAAGGACTGTATCTGTAGCATATAATGAGCTTTCAAGTTGCGGGCAACGCCAGCCGTAGCCAAAGAGACCGTTCTCCTCCTTTTTCATAGAATCGTAAACTAGCTGAATCGGGAGCCGCAGTTCGGGAGAAAAGTTCGCCGTTCCAAGAGTCCGTAATAAAAAGAAACCGTCATTCAACAGACTGGCCTTACCACATAGCATCTGCCTAACAGAGAAGTCAAGCGTTTCACCAGCATTCGCCAGAACATTCATCAAAAATTCAACCGCGAACAACAACAAATAAAAAAAGACATTCTTTTTCATAATAATGCTTCTGAACGAAAACTTGATTTCCCTGTAAAGCTTGTATTTTTATGTAAGGCTATGCATTATAGTGCATCACAAACATAGAAAAAAGCACAGATAGTGCATGGCAACAGAGAAACTCGTAAGACCTTCCAAAAGAGTCTGTTCATTTCGAACGTTACGCAGGAAAAGTCATTTTCGCTGCAAGCAGCCTCTCACTTCCAAGAAAAGCCTGAATGGCATGTCTACGATACATGTTTTCTGAACACTCTTTAGCTTTGAGTTGTTGGAAAAACGTGGGCTACGGGAAATCCCGGAAGATCAAGCCGATCTAACACAGAGGCACTTCCTCGAGTAAAACTCCCGAAAGGCCGTGCATTTACTCTAGCATAGCCACCCATCTTTTCCTTCGTACGGGCTAACGCATTTACTCTTGCGCAAAAAGCGTTTTTTGCGTCTACGGGGAAGTGTTGTCTTTTTTGAGCGGCTTTGTCAGACTAAACGCTCGCGCCACGCTAGGCCGCCTCAAGGAATAATGCCAGACTAAATGTCCAAATGCCCACTGTCAGACTTATTGCTCGCTTTTTCTACGGAAAATCCTGTACCGAACATTACGGATGTCTATTTGCACCCTCGTCCAGCGCCAAGACCGCCGCCAAAATTGCCTGGACCGACAGTGCCAAATACTCCGGATCCACGCGCTCGGGGACATCTCCCGGAAGGTGGTACTGTTCGTCGGCATAGGGATGGGAGCCCTGGCAGACCACCGCCCGCAAGAAGCCCGCTTTCACAAAGCAGCCGTCGTCATCCCCCACTCCACGCTCGCCCGTCACATACTCCAGCGGCACACCGGCCTCCTGCGCCGCCTGACAGACAAACCGCGCCAGGGGGCGGCCTTCCGGGGTCGAGGAGAGGACGGTGAAGAGCCGTCGTTTCGACAGTCGATCCGCTTCGGAGACGCCGCAGATGGAGTCCACATTGAGCACCGCCACCACACGGTCGCCGCGGTCTTTCGCCTCCTGCGCTTCGTCGGCGCTATGCCAGGGAGAATGCTCCTCGTTGCTGAAGAGGAAACGCAGGGTGCGCTTTCGGGGTAGCGGCGACAACACCCGCAGGAGCTCCAGCAACGCCACGGTGCCCGTGGCATTGTCCAGCGCGCCCACGCCGTTAATCCAGCTCTGGGAGTCCTTGTGCGCCAGGAGATAGACCACCTCCTCGGGATGCTCCGTCCCCGGAAGAGTCGCCACAAGATTCCGGGCATCATACCAGGGGTCCTCAGGATGCGGCAGGGCATACCACCGGCAACGCGGAATGGACGGATCGAAAGAACACCGGAAGGCCTGCACGCGATTTGGCTTCACCGACAACGACACTCCCGGAATTTCGCCAATTGCCGCGGAGAGCCATTCGTCCGCCTCATCCAGGGAGTTCTTTTCGTGCCAGGGCACGGTGTAGGAGACGGTGCGGAAGGTGAAGGGATCCCGGCAGAGGGCGAAGAGATCGCGCTGCAGTCGCTCCTGGGAGACGCGCGAGAGGATTTCAGAGGGGTTCATGGATGGCATACTCGAGAGGGAAAAGAATCGGGGGTGCCGAGAGTTCTACCTCCGGCACCCCCACGGGGACGAATGAGTTGGACAAACAGACGGCAGGTACGCGAGGGGAATTTTACAGCCCCTGCTGCTCAAACTCGTTCATCATGCGATTGCGGCGAATGTGGTCCTTCTCGATATTCTGGCGGTTGTATTCATGGACCCGCTGCTTGATGGTGGGCTGGCCCTTGCCGAACCACTTGTTGTACATCGCACGGATATTGCCGCGGTAGAACCAGGCGCCACACAGCAACGCCAACAACACAATGATCTTAATGAAGCGCTTGAAACGACCCTGGGAGTTGGAACGGTCACGACGCTCAATCACATTCGCCGTCCGCGCCGTGGACTCCTTCGCCATCTTCAGGCACTCCTTCGAGCAGCACTTGAAGCCATCCGACTCCACAAGACACTCCTTGCAGACAGGACGACGGCACACACAGCAGTGCGCTACCGCCAGTCGATCGGGATGATTCAGGCAAACGGGACCATTCAACTTCTGTTCCATAAAAAACTATCCTCTTGGTAATGAAGGGATTACTAATGCAAAAGAAACCGCCCTGGGGCATTCCACAGCACGCCCCATACCCCGCCTAGCCGGCAGAAAAACGGTACTCCCCTATATCTTCCACAAAAATCCCCCCTTTTTCAAGGGCACACGACAACTTTTTTTGCACGATGGACCTTCGAGCCGCACCGCGACGCGTGCCTTCCAAGCGCGGTTTTTGCGGGAAGATCTCCAAAGGAGGTCGGGGCTTGCGCCCCCCCGAACCCCCGCCTAGCCTAGGTAGAAGATAGATGGTAGTAGGGAGAAGATTTAGGCGGTGCCGCAGGCGCTCTTCCGCCTATCGGCGGTATGGTACCGGCTCTTTGGGCCGCAAAACGGCGCGTGCCTTCCAACGGCGCATGCTTTCCTAGGCGCGGTTTTTGCGGGAAGATCTCCAAAGGAGGTCGGGGCTTGCGCCCCCCGAACCCCCGCCTAGCCTAGGTAGAAGATAGATGGTAGTAGGGAGAAGAT